>JBPCLD010000066.1:0-12706 GCA_051003655.1 Candidatus Limnocylindrales bacterium
GTCGTGGCTACTCCACCCGCGGTGATGTCACCGAGGATCAGCCGGCCGATCTTCGCGGGCGCGACATTGAATGTCAGCGCGTCGACTGCCGCGTCCGAGTTGTTGATGACCAGCGCGGTGCTATTGACGTTCAGGCGGCCCTTCCGCCACTTGAGCGCGGCAACAACGTCGTAAGTTGCCTCAAGGCCGTTGAGGCTGTTCGGAGCGTCGGCAGCTGCAGCCGGCAATCCCCCGGCCAGCACGACAGCGACAGCGATCAGCAGTCCGGCAAGGGCACGCCTTGCCGTCGTCGAGCTCACGGCCGAGAGGCTGCGGCCGGCATCGCGGCCATGCCCGCCTGGTCCCTCCCTATTCATGGCCGCATGATGTCACGGCTCAGAACCAGCCGTAACCCTACTTTTGCCTACACGCTCCCGGACGTCAGCGCCACGCATGAAGGGAATGGTCGGGGTGGAGGGACTCGAACCCACGGCCTCGTGCTCCCAAAGCACGTGCGCTACCAACTGCGCTACACCCCGGCCGAGCAATGATAGATGGCGGTCCCGGTAGTCTGGCCGCTTGCGAATTGGCGTCTGCATACCCATCAGCGAGCGCGGGGCCGAACGCCATGCCCTGACCTACTCGCAAATGCGCGAGCTGGCCCTGCTCACCGAGCACGGCGGACTGGACTCGATCTGGGTGGCGGATCACCTGTTCATCCGAGGAGGTGACGGCGGCGTCCGGGGCGCTTGGTAATCGGTCTCGATGCTCGGCGCTCTGGCAGAGGCAACGACCCGGGTCGAGCTCGGTCCCCTTGTTCTGTGCACGCCGTTCCGTAATCCCGGCCTGATCGCGTGGATGGCCAACACGCTCAACGAGATCAGCCAGGGAAGGTTCGTCCTCGGCCTTGGCGCTGGCTGGCATGAACCGGAGTTCAGGTCGTTCGGCTTCGAGTTCGACCGCCGCGTCAGCGTTTTTGCTGACTCGCTTGAAGGAGTCGTGCCGCTATCGCGCGACGGAGAAGTTTCCCACGAGGGCGAATTCGCGAGGGGCGAGGCCGAGCTCCGACCTCCCCGAGGAAGACCCAATGGGCCGCCGGTCATGATCGCCGGGGCGCGGCCACGGCTGATGTCGCTGGTCGCACGGTGGGCGGACCGTTGGAACAGCGTGTGGTACGGGCTGCCGACCGACGAGTTCCGCGACGAGCGCGCCGACCTGGAGGCGGCCTGCGCCGCCATAGGGCGGGATCCGCTGACGGTCGAGGTCAGCGTGGGCATAGATATCAAGGACCCACGGACGCTCGACCGCAACAGCCCAGAGGCGATAGTTGGGCTGGCGGAGCAGATGGCCGAGGCGTTCGTCGCATGGCGGGAGGAGGGCGTGGACGAGGTCATGTGCCGGATGGACCAACCATCCGCTGACATGGTCGAAATGGTTGCCTACGCCGCCCAGATGTTTCGTGCCAGGTGACTATCCCGTAGGGACCGCCGCATCGGACGTCGTCTTCGCGGTCGGGGTCGAACTACCGGCAATCGATGCACTCAACGACTCATTTAGCAGCGCCAGACACGCCGTCGCATCCAGCCGTTCGAAGAGTGCGCGCGCGTCCACGGCCCATTGGCGCGGAGGGTCCTGGTCTGGCAGCAGCTTCAGGGCGTCTACGGTGAGCAGGGCGGCACTGAACTCCATACCCATCTGGTGCATGAGCTCGATTGCCGCTCGGAACTCATTCACAGCATCCTGAGTTCGGCCCTCCAGTGCGGCGACGATGGCCGCACCGCCAAGCTGGCCGGTGCGCGCAAGTGCGCCCGTGCTCGGGTGCTCGTCCAGGAGACGGCCGGCATCGTGCGCGCCAGCGAGATTCCCAGAATACGCGGCTGCTCGTAGCGCCCACGGCAGTACCAACGGCGCGGTGTCGTGCCAGGCCTCAACTGCATCTAATGCGGCTGTCCGCGAATCCTCAAAGCGGCCATCGACCAGTGCAACAATTGCCCGCAGGTACGCCACGGTTGCCTGGATCTGCGGTTCCGCGACTTGGGCGGCCATCCTTTCCGCCTCGTCCAATGGTCCGGTACCGCCCTCGCCGCGCAAGACCCGGTAAATGCCGACGATCGCCGTGGCGCCCGGTCATAGGCGGAAGGTGTGCCGGTCAGCGTTTCCTCGAGAAGAGCCACGGCGCGATCCCAGTCCTCGCCGAGCGTCAGGTCGTACATGCCAGCGGTGCCGACCACCCAACTCAACATACCGCGCTGACCAACCTTTCGCGCGAGATCTGCGGCGGTCAGAACCATGGCCAGTCCGCGTCTGGGTTCGTCCCTCAGGTATCCAACGCTGAGGTTGTTCAGGGCCCGCAGCTCCATATCCACCCAGCCACCCTCGCCCGCCATCTCAGTCGCCTTCTCGAGAAGCGCCACCGACTCACGGCGCCGCCCAATCTGGGTGAGAGAGGTGCCTTTATTGAGAAGAGCTTCGGCAACGACCTGGTCGATGTTCAGTTTCTCCGCGATGGCGAGCGACCGATCCGCCGACTCCATGGAGCGGAGGGGTTCATTGCTGCGCATCTGAGCTCGCGAGAGCGTCGCGTTTACCGCGGCCACGAGATCATCGTCAGCGCCTGGCTGGGCACGGGCCAAACCGGACTCCAATGCCGCGATCGCCTCCGGGAGGCGCCCCTGGTCGATCAGGAATCGGCCAATCAGGGCCGAGGCGCGTATTGCGGAGCGGTGCTTGTCGTTGGCGAGATAGATATCCAGCGCTTCCTGGGCCCTTTCGGGAGCCAGGTCCCCTGCCCGCTTGCGTTCGCCGATTCGGCGGCTAGCTCGAGCAGCGCCGCTCGGTCGAGAGGCTCGCTCGTGACGGGCAGCGCCTGGTCCAGGTACCCGACGGCCTGCGCGTGTGCGCCGAGGCTGGCCGCACGCTCGGCGGCTCCGCGCAGGGCGATCCGTGCCTGAGCAGCGACCGCGTCGGCCTCCGGCCCATCCGCGGATGCTTCGTGCGCGGCGAGATAGTGCGTGGCCAGCACGCCCGCCAGCTCGTCGTCGCCAAGCGCTTCGTAGTAACGAACTGCCGCGACGTGGCGCGAGCGCCGTTCCCGGCGCGCCAGCGTTCCGTAAGCTACCTCGCGGATGAGCGACTGGACGAAGCCGTACTGGCCGCGTTCCGGAGAACGTGGGTCGACCTCAAGATCCAGCAACTCTCGTTTGACCATGTTCCGCAAGCGCGTCTCGATCTCGTCCGTGCTCAGTCCAGAAACAGCTGCAAGCGTGGCGGTTGTGAATCGTTGGCCGACGACCGCCGCGTCCTGAAGCAGGCTTCGATCCGCTCCCTCGAGGCCGTCCAGCCGGGACGCGATCAGAGAGCGCAGCGTCTCCGGAACGGCGAGCTCGGTGAGGTCGCCGGTTGGTCTGTAGACGCCATCTACCGCCTCGACACGGCCCTCCGAAACGAGCATGCGAACGGTTTCGACGGCGTATAGAGGGATCCCATCGGCTCGTCGCAGGACGGCCTGGATGGCCTGTTCGGGCAAGCCCGGGACCAGCCCCGCAAGAAGCTCACGCATCTTCTCCTCGGAGAGCGGCTCCAGCGGTATCGCGGTCAGCAGTCGGTGTCCGGAGCCCCACCCGGGCCGACGCTCGTATAGCTCAGGCCTGGCCACAGTGACGATCAGAAGGGGCTTGTTCTTGGACCATTCCAGCATGCTCTCTATGAAGTCGAGCATCCCACTGTCTGCCCACTGGATGTCCTCGAAGACGAGGGCCGCCGTGCTCTGCTCGGCGATGCGCTCGAAGAAGACACGCCAGGCGGCGAAGAGGACGTCGCGGCCACCAGGGGGCGCAGACTCGAGCCCGAGCAGGGCGAGCAATGCATTACCGACCCAGCTGCGCTCGTCCTCATCTATGACCCACTGATCGACCGTCGCCGCGATCCGGGCGCGGGTGGTCGCCTCATCGTCTCCTTCGGCCAGCTCCGACCGTCGGCGGACCATCTCGCCGAGCGCCCAGAACGTGACGCCCTCGCCGTACGCCGGGGATCGGCCGCGGTGCCAGTAGATGGTTTCGACGACGCCATCGACATACTTCTCGAACTCCCAGGTCAATCGGCTCTTGCCAATGCCTGCGGGACCACTGATTGATACGAGACGGGCCCGCCCGTCACGGGTCGTGGCGTGGAGCTGCTCCTTCAAGAGTCGGAGCTCCTCCTCGCGGCCCACGAATGGCGCCTCAAGGCCCTCCGACTTGTTCTGTCCGCCGCGGTTGGCGATGACGCGGATCGCCCTGAAGGCATCGACCGGAGCCCTCTTGCCCTTCAGCTCCTGCTCTCCGGCTGGTTCGAATGCGATCGCTGCTGAGGCCGCGTTCATCGTGCTCGCGTTGACCAGGATCGTGCCCGTCGGCGCAACCGATTGCAGCCGGCTCGCGGTGTTGACGAGATCGCCGGCGACCATGCCTTGGCCCTGCGCGCCGATCGTGACCGCGGCTTCGCCGGTGACAATCCCCGCACGCGCACTGATGTCATGGCCCAGTCCGTGCACTCCGTCGAGCAGCTCCATGGCCGCCCGGACGGCCCTTTCCGCATCGTCCTCGTGAGCAATGGGAGTGCCCCACACGGCCATGACCGCATCGCCGATGAACTTTTCGATCGTGCCGCCGTGGCGCTCGACTGCCAGGCGGGCAATGGCGAAATACTGGTCGAGTGTCTCGCGGACTGCCTCCGCATCTCGTTCCTCAGCGAAAGGAGTGAAGCCGACAAGATCGACGAAAAGGACGGTCACGAACCGCCGCTCAGCGAGGGATGCGAACCCGGTAGCGTCGGTGGCGGCGTTCGCAGCTCGCACGGTGGCGACCGCTGTGCTCGCCCCGGCTCCGCCCACCGTCGCGCCGCAGTTGCCACAGAACTTAGCGTCCGGACGATTCGGCTCGCCGCAGCTGGGACATGTCGCGCTCAGGACTGTCCCACACTCATCACAGAAACGGCGACCCGCGACGTTGTCGGTGCCGCAATTGGCGCAGATCACAGGCGGCCTGCCATGCGGCGGATGATAACCACGCCCCGAGCGCGCACTCGGAGTGCCTAGTAACCGCGGGCGATCAGCTTCTCGCGCATGGCCCGCGCAGCCTTGGCGCGATGCGATATCTCGTTCTTTTCGGCAGTGTTGAGCTCGCCCACTGTTCGACCGCCGACGGGCTCTGAATCGGGCTCGAAGATCGGGTCGTAGCCAAAGCCCTCGTCGCCCCGCGGTTCGAGGGCGATCCGCCCTTCGAAGGTCCCGCGCGTGGTCTCGGTCACAACCGGCTCTTCATCGCCTGCCGACTCGTCGTCGCCCGCGGGCTCGGCCAGGACCAGCACGCATTGGTAGCGAGCGGTTCGCGCGTCGGGACGCATGCGAAGAGCGCCCAGCTCAGCCAACAGCAGCTGGTTGTTCTGATCGTCGGTCGCGTCAAGGCCTGCGTAGCGCCTGGTGCGAACGCCGGGTCGGCCGCCAAGTGCATCGACCTCGAGACCCGAGTCGTCGGCAAGTGTCGGCATCCCTGAGAGCCGGGCGTAGTGGAGTGCCTTGGCGACGGCATTTGCTGCGAACGACTCGCCTTCCTCCTTCGCCGAATCGCTGAGGCCCACGTCGGTCAGCGACAACAGGTACGTCTGCGGAAGGTCGAGCAGCTCCTGCAGCTCGGCGAACTTGTGCCGCGAGCCGGTGGCGATCAGGAGCTCGCCGCGTTTGGCAGTCATTCGAGGCCGAGGACTGTGCGCTGGTACCGGAAGAGCTGCTGAAGTCCTCCATCGGCCAGCTCAAGAAGCCGATCCATGCCGGCGCGGTCGAATGGCTTCCCTTCTGCCGTCCCCTGGACCTCGACGTAGGTGTTCCTGTCCGTGCCTACCACGTTGAAGTCGACCTCGGCGCGCGAGTCCTCCGAGTAGTCGAGGTCGAGGAGCGGCACGGCATCGACGATGCCGCAGCTGACCGCGGCGATCTGGCCGTCAACGGCGGCCTGTGCGCCGAGCTTGCGCAACGCCAGGACCAGGGCGACGTAGCCGCCGGTGATTGACGCCGTGCGCGTGCCGCCGTCCGCCTGGAGCACGTCGCAGTCGACGGTGATCGTCCGGTCGCCGATCTTCGAGGTGTCGACGACGCCACGCAGTGCCCGGCCGATCAGCCGCTGGATCTCCATCGTCCGGCCGCCCTGGCGGCCCTTGACCACCTCGCGCTGGGTTCGCTCGGACGTCGCGCGCGGCAGCATCGAGTACTCGGCGGTGACCCAGCCGAGGCCCTTGCCGCGGAGGTGGGGCGGAACTCGATCCTCGACCGTCGCCGCGCATAGCACACGGGTGTCGCCCATCTCGACGATGCATGAGCCCTCGGCCCATTTCTGCACGTCGAGCGTGAAGCGCACGGTGCGCAGCTGGCCGGGGCTGCGGCCGTCGGCGCGGAATCGTCCGCCACTGATGCTCATCGGTTGCTCCCGGCCGCGGCCTTCTCGCGCTTCGCCTGCTGCCACAGCTCGTCAAGCTCGTCCATTGTCAGGGTCCGAAGCTCGACATCGCGCTCTGCCGCCTGGCGCTCGA
Source organism: Candidatus Limnocylindrales bacterium (assembly GCA_051003655.1). Taxonomy (GTDB): domain Bacteria; phylum Chloroflexota; class Limnocylindria; order Limnocylindrales; family CSP1-4; genus JALYGJ01. Next base: position 6,541 of record JBPCLD010000066.1, read on the forward strand.
CGTTCGCGAAACGCGTCGCGAACTTGGCACTCGCCGTGCGCAACGCAGCTTCGGCATCGATCCCCAGCTTGCGCGCGAGGTTGACGAGGACCATCAAGAGGTCTCCGAACTCCTCGCGTCGCTCGGTGTCGGATTCAGCGGCAACGACCTCCGCCGCCTCCTCGGCGACCTTGTCGAGGACGCCCTCGACCTGCGGCCAGTCGTAGCCCAGCGAAGCGGCACGCTCCTGCATCTCCTGGGCATAGGCCAGCGCCGGAAGCGACCTGGACAGGCCCGCGAAAGCCCCTGGAACCGACCCATCGCGGGAATCCGAGCCGGCGTCCACGGCGGCTGCGGAGCGCTCCGCCCGTTCGTCGGCCTTGATCTGCTCCCAGTTGCGGACGACTTCGGCGGCCGATTCGGCTACGACGTCGCCGAAGACGTGCGGATGGCGGCGGACGATCTTGGTCACGACGTGACGGTAGACATCGGTCAGGTCGAACACGCCGTCCTCGGCGGCGTACTCAGCATGCAGGACGATCTGCAGAAGTAGATCGCCGAGCTCCTCGGCCAGCGCCGGCGTACTGCCCTTCTCGAGAGCGTCGTAGACCTCATAGGTCTCCTCGACGAGAAACTTGCGCAGGCTCACGTGGTCCTGCTCACGGTCCCAGGGACAGCCATCGGGTGCGCGCAGGCGCGCGACGAGCCACGGCAACGCGTGCGGGCTACAGATGTTCGCCAGCGGCGGCACGGCGGGCACGAAATGTGCTCCGGTTTGCAATTGCGTGTCGGTGATATTGCCAATCGTCCACTCGGAGTCACCCGCGAACGGAATGACCTGGTGATCGACCGGATACAGGGCGCGCAGCATCGCGGCGCCGCTGGTGGCGTGGGCCGCCCGCCCGGGGAGGGGGCGCGGTTCGAATCCGTCATTACCGTCGCTCTGGTCCCTCGGCGCGGACGCATCTGGGACCACTAAGACCGCCATGCCCGGGTCGAACGGCCGTCGCAGCAGCCCAGATGTAGTCAAGAGCTGAACGCCATCAGCCTGCCGCACTCCGAAGCGTGATCCAAGCTCATCGAGCAGCTCCGGGACGTCCATCGTTGCCAGCCTACACGGGGGTGCTGGCTAGGGCGCCCCGTCGTCTCCCGGCGCCAGCGACGCGTCAGCCTCTGGTTCCTCGCCAGCGATGACGATGATCCCGTCCGTCCGGGCCTCCTCCCTCTTCGGCGCGTACCAGTTGTCGAACGCCACCGCGCCGATGTCCTGGAGCTGGTCGATGTCGAGCGGGCGCGCGCCCTTCTCCTCGACCTTGAAGATGTAGTGCCCTTCGACCAGCTCGATCGGCTCCGTGATCTGCCCGGCGGCGAGCGCGAAGACGGGATCGACGATGTCCGGCGAGAGCTGGTCGCGGGTCACCCAGCCGATCTCACCGCCGTCGTCCGCGTCGGCGCCTTCCGAGTGCTCCTTGGCGATCGCGGCGAAGTCGGCGCCTGGCGCAGCGAGCAGATCTTGAACCTTCTGAACGCGCTGCTCGGGCGAGTCGCGTCGCTCTTCGAATAGCAGGACGTACCAGGCCGCGCCGCCGCGGATCGGCCCGATCAGATCGCCCGGGGTATGGGGCGTATCGAAGAGCGCGTTGCCGACCGCCTCGGGCGGAATGCTCCGGGTGACGAACCCGACTGCGCCGCCATCGTCTCCGCTGGGCGAATCGCTGACGTCGAGCGCCTTGTCCCGGAATTGCTCGGCGCGAACCTCGCCGGCGGTCAAAGCATTCAGTTCATCGAACGCGGCCTGGGCCTCGACCCGTGCGTTCTCCCATGCGACGTCCTCAGCGGGCAGCAATGGGGCCACCTCGAGGTCGTCACCCGGCGCGTACACGATCTCGCTGTAGTTGACCTCGCCCTGGGCGTCCTCGGGATCGCCCGAGAACAACCCGTCGATGTAGATGTTGGCCACGCGCACCTGCTCGGGCGACTGGACCAGCGCCTCCTCGGTGATCTTGTCTCGGAGCTGGTCCGCGGCCAGCTCGTAGCGCATCAGGTCACGCAGCGACGCATCTGAGACGAGCTTGCGGAGATCCTCGCGCAGGCCCGGTTGCTCCGCGGCCGGCGTGATCTCGGTGACCTTGCCGATCCGGTAGGCCCCGTCCTGGCCGCGAACGATGGCGGTCGTGCCACCGAGCTCCATGTCGAAGACCCGCTCGCCCCAGTTGGTGTCCGGGGCGCCGATCTCGGTGATGAAACCGATGTCTCCGCCATGAGCCGCGCTGAGATCCGTGCTGAACTCTCGTGCCACGTCTTCGAACGGACGACCCGACTCGAGCGCGGCCATCGCCGCCACTGCCTTTTCGAGCGCCGCGTGGCGCTGGGCAACGGAGGGTGCGGCGTCGGCAGCCGTGGCAGGCGTGACGATGATCGCGAACACGTGCCGCCGCTCGACTCCGGCATATTCGTCGGCAATGCGCGCGTCGATCTCGGCCTCGTCGACGGTCAGGCCATCGGCGGCCGCCAACTGGGACTGGTACATGATGTCGACGAGCCCGTCGAGCCCCATCGTCAGTAGCGCATCGGCGCGCTGGTCAAGCAGGCCCTGGCGCTGGGTGAGCGTCGCCTGGTCGATCTCGTTATTGATCTTCGCCTGGGTTAGGCGGGAGGCTTCGCGGTTGATGCGCCATTGCTCGAGCTCGATCCGATCCTTCAGCTGCTGAGGGCCGATCTCGACCGATCCAACGCGCGCCAGCGGCCGGATGTTCTCGTTGTAGAAGGCAAGGCCCACCGCGCCCAGGAGGATGAGCACGATCGCCGCGATCGCCAGCGCGAAGAGGGCCGTGACGACGGCCTGCTGGCGCTCCTCGCTGTCAAGCGAGCGGCGCAGTCGCGTACGCAGTGAGGTTGGCTTTGTGGTTCGGGCGCGCAGTGTCATGTGAAGGTCGTGAGTGCCTCTATGGGTTTCAAGGGTACGGGTGGAAGCGCGTGGATCGAGCGGGTCGGCTCGCCAGCGGTCAGCGGCGTGCTCGTCGCAACAGTCCGAGGACGAAAGCGAAGCCGGCACCGAACGCGGCTGCGGCGCGCCAGTCCATGACCGGGCGAACGTCGCCCTTGGTGGAGCCTGCGATCAGCAGGAACACACTCGTCTCCGGGTCCAGCGTTGCGTTGTCGGCGATGACTGCGAACGCGGTGCCGCCGTCCTGGAGGGTCAGGTGATCGGTCCGAGCGAATCCCACGCCGCCCTGGCTGACGTTCATCTCGTCGGCCCGAATTCGTGCCGCGCCGCCCTGGTTGATCGTCACCGTGGTCGCGTCGATGTCGCGCGCGCCGCCCTGCGTGATGGAAACGGTGTTCGCGTCGATGTCGCGCGCGCCGCCGTTGTGGATGTCGACGTTGTCGCCGTTGCGTACGTCGGCGGCACTGCCCGGATCGGCAAGATCCGCCGTCTCCGCCGAGTCTGCCATGTCTAGAGCCTCCGCAGGTGTGTCTGGCGGGTCGGACGTGAGGGCTGAAAGCGGCTCATCCCACTGGGACGATGAAACGGCGGCGCCTTCAGCCTGCGCCTCGTCGATTTGCACGGGCGCGTCCGAATCGTCGCCATTCAGCGGCCGGTCCGCCTGTGGCCAATCCTCGGTGTGTTCGCCATTCTGACGTTCGTGAGCCAAGTCATCTCCGCGTTCGAGCGACCGGTTGACTCGTGTCGACCGGTAAATGGGGGCGGTCCAGCGTAACGCGACGGGGGATATCTCGCTTAACGGCGTCCGGCGACTGCGGCGGCCGCATATACCTCGCGGGTCTCGCGCGCGACGTCCGACCACGTCCTCGTCGACGATTCGGCGCGCCGGCGGGCCTGGCGCCGCAGCTGGTCGGCGAGCGATCCCGTGTCCCAGACCGCCTCGATGGCGGCGGCAAGCCTGCTCGCGTCACGCGGCTCCACGACGATGCCGGCACTGCCGACCGACTCGGGCAGGGCGCCGGCACGCGATGTGACGACGGGGATGCCGAGGCTAAGCGCCTCGAGCACGGGGAGTGCCGTCGCTTCGGATAGGGCCGGATAGACGAATGCCTCCGCCCCCGCGATGACGTGCGCTCGCTCGGCACGATCCGCCAGCATCACCACCTTTGCCACGTCGCGCACCTCATTGCGCTCGATCGCCGCACGAATCAGCTCAACTTCTTCCGTCGCACCACGCTGAACGGCGAATGCGATCACCGGCAGAGGCGCGTGCTGGCCGTTTCGGCTTCCCCGTCGGGCTCGTTCCGGCCGGTCGTCGCCCGATGCCTGACGCTCGCGAATGAGCCGCAGCGCATCGAACAGCGTGCGCATGTCCTTGCGTGCGTCATATCTGCCGGAGAAGACCAGGTAGCGTGGGAGCCCATAGCGTTCGCGTGCTTCGGCCACTAGCTCAAGTTGGCGGCCAGCGGCGCGGAAGCTCTCGTCGACGGCGAGTGGCACGACGGCCAGGCGCTCGGCGGGCAGGTGCAGGCGCCGCCGTGCCGTTTCTGCCGTCGCACGCGAGCACACGATCACGCGCGTCGCGTCGCGCAGGACGCGGGCACGCAGGCGATGGCCAAAGCGGGCTGCCGGGCTCTTGGCATAGATGCCGGGGAGCTCCCACGGAGCGAGGTCAAGCAGCGTGGCCACGATCGGCAGGCGCGACGCGACGGGAACGGCCCCGCCGGCCGTGTGGAAGACCGAGCCGCCATGGGACTGGCCGTTGGCGGCGTCTCCCGCGCGAGCATCTGCGCCAACCTCCGCGCCTCGGAGCAGGAATGAGTCGAGCGTCAGGCCCGCCGAGCGGAGGACCCTTGTCGTTGGTGGCAAGCGCCGTCTCCCGGCCACCGGCAGCCCGGCCTGTAGGAGCTGATCTGCGGGGTCGTCGCGCAACGCACGCGAAATGACAACAAATGACTCACCTTCGATTGGTTCGCGTGCAAAAGCGGTCAGCAGGCACTCGAGGTACTCGGCAGTTAGCGGCGATCGCTCGGGCTCCTGCATCGGGCGGGCGTCGACAACGACGCGGACCCCGCGAAGCTCGGATTTTTTCGGAGTCGCGGCGGTCAGTCTGGCCAAGGCGCTGCTGCCGTCAGCCGCTTCGAGGAAGGCGTCCGCGCAACTCCTCCCAGCGCAGTCGCAGGACCACCGCCAGCGCCTCGACGATGATCCGCCGCGACATCTTGCTGGCGCCCAAACGTCGGTCGACGAACACGATCGGGATCTCCGCCACACGCGCGCCGTAACGGCGGGCCAGGAAAGTCGCCTCGATCTGGAAGACGTAGCCACCGGAATGGAGCCTGTCCCACGGCAAGGAGGCGAGCGTCTCTGCGCGCCAGCCCTTGAACCCGCCGGTCAGGTCGTGTGGGGAGAGCCGTAGGACCGTTCTGGCGAATGTCGAGCCGCCGCGCGAGATCACCTTGCGCAGGATCCCCCAGTTGCGAACCGCGCCACCCTTGACGTAACGCGATCCGATCACAAGGTCGGCGGCGGCGACGTCCGGCGATGACCCCTGATTGCCCAGGGGACCGACAAGCTGTGGCAGGTAGACCGGGTCGTGCGACCAGTCCGCGTCCATCTGGACCACGCGGCCGGCGCCCCCTGTCAAAGCCTCGCGAAACCCGGCCACGTAAGCCTTGCCCAGACCCTGCTTCTCGGCACGATGGAGCACGCGCACGCGATCGTCCCCAGAGGCCATCCGGTCGGCCAGATCTCCCGTGCCGTCAGGAGACGAGTCGTCGACAACGAGCAACGTCGCGCCAGGCAGGCGGTCGAGGATCGCAGGCACGATTGCTGGCAGGTTCTCGATCTCGTTGTAGGTCGGCAGGACGACCCAGACGTCGGTGTAGTCGGCGGCGTCGGTCATCGGCCCGAGTCTAGCGGCGGAAAGCCCTCGAGCCGGTCCACGAAGGACCGGCTCGAGTGGCTGAGTGCCCTGCGGACCTGAGGCGGGTCCGCTGGTTTACGCGATTTTGGTTGTTACTGCAGCGGGTAGGCGTAATCGGTCCACTGCGCGAGACCGGTGCTGTCCGTGCCATTGACTCGGACGAGCATCGTGCCGGCCGTGGCGGCAAGCGGGAATGTGACCGTGGCGTACCAGCCCCCGCCGGCCTGGACGTAGCTGTAGATGGTCTTCGGCGCGAGGCCGGGGAACGTCACGCGAAGCTTGGGCTTGCCCGTGAGTGTCTCGGCACTGGCGAT
>JBPCLD010000067.1:0-8770 GCA_051003655.1 Candidatus Limnocylindrales bacterium
TTCAGCTTCGGCGAGATGATCGCCCGTGCCTCGGCGGACGTGCGGCTCGTCCCCGGGGATGTGATCGGCTCGGGAACGGTGGGCACCGGCTGCCTGTTGGAGATCCGTGACGAATCAGGCTTCGGCCGCTACCTGCAGCCGGGGGACAATGTCACGCTGAGAGTTGAGCGCCTCGGTGAGCTGAGCGCCCCGGTAGTGGGGCGTCCGGACCGCTAGGTCCTCACCCACTGCGTTCGGTAGTCGACCCTGTCGATCAACCCAGTCGGGTTAGACGAGAATGGGCTCATGCGAGTCTCAGCCAAAGCCGACTATGCCGTTCGGGCCAGCGCGGAGCTCGCCTCGAATGCCACAGAGCGGCCATTGAAGGCGGAGCGCATCTCCGACGCCCAGGGAATTCCGATCAAGTTCCTGGAGGCGATCCTGCTGGAGCTGAAGCACGCCGGAATCGTCAAGAGCACCCGCGGCCCAGATGGCGGCTACGGGCTGGCACGTCCACCCGCTGAGATCAGCATTGCGGATGTGATCCGCGCCGTCGATGGTCCGCTCGCCAACGTACGCGGCGAGCGTCCCGAGGACGCCCACTACACGGGCTCGGCCGAGCACCTCACGTCAGTGTGGATCGCGGTCCGCGCGGCGCTGCGCGAGGTCCTGGAACAGACCACCCTGGAGGATCTCGTCGGCGGGACGCTGCCCAAGGTCGTGCAGGACCTGACCGACAACGCCGACGCGTGGATGTCTCTTGGCCGGATGCGACCGCTTCGGGAGACAGAAGCGGCCAGCTAGCGGCGGCTCCGGGCTGAGCGGCAAAGGTCGGCGTAGCCGCGGCGCTGGCGGCAGGTGCGCTGCCGGCAGGTGACGAGGGCGCATTCGAGGACGCGGCGCTGCTCGAGCTTGGCCGAGTAGTCGCGGGAGTTCCGCCGCCGCAGGCCGAGGCGAGCATGATGATGGCGAGCGGCATGAGTGCCCAGACGCGCCAGTTCGATGGGACCGGAAATGACACCAGAGAAGTCTCCTTGATACCTATGTCGAGCAACTTAGTAGGACTAGCGAAGAAACTAGGGTATTACCCCGCAAAGCTGTCAAGCTCAAGGCTTCACATGACCCCCGCGCGGGCACGTTCCTCCGGAGGCGTTTGACAGGGCCGGGGTATCTCATCGATCATCGACGCAGCCTTTCCCACCATCTTGGTCGGAATTGGGTCCATCCGTTCGGTGAGCCGGAGAACTCGTGCTCGTACTGCTTGTAATAGTCGGCGTTGGGTTCGTCGCTCAGCTGATCGACGGGTCGTTGGGCATGGGCTTCGGCGTCCTGTCCATGAGCCTCCTCCTCGCCATCGGCCTTGCCCCTTCGGTCGCCTCGGCGACGGTTCATTTCGCGAAGATCGGCACCGCGCTCATGTCCGGTTTCGCCCACTGGCGTTTCGGAAACGTCGACACCAGGGTCATGCTGCTGCTCGGCATCCCGGGCGCGATCGGCGCGTATCTCGGCGCCGTGGTCCTGAGCAACTTGAGCCTCGCCGCCGCACGTCCGTATGTTTCGCTGGTCCTGCTCACGCTGGGCGTGGTGATCGTCGCTCGATTTATCCATGGCCGTCGAGGGGCTCGCCAGGCCGAGACCGCAATGAACGACACACCTGGGCGCGCGCGACCGCGCTGGTTGCTGGTGCCACTCGGCTTCATCGGCGGCTTCGTCGACGCCAGTGGTGGCGGTGGCTGGGGCCCGGTAACGACCTCCACGCTGGTCGCGTCCCGCCAACTGTCAGCGCGCACCACCATCGGCACTGTCAACGCGGCAGAGCTTGCAGTCGCGCTCGCAGCGAGCGTTGGCTTCATCCAGCATCTGGGTACGGCCGGCGTCCGGTGGGACGTCACCGGGGCAATCCTCGTGGGCGGTTTGTTGGCTGCGATCCCGGCCGCCTGGCTGGTCCGTCACGTCGACGACCGTGCGCTGGGCATGGCCGTCGGCGTACTGATCGTGGCCCTCAGCATCGACAGCGTCTTGAGCCTCCTGGCCGCGCCCGAGGCGCTGCTCTGGGTGGTCCGGGTCGCTGGATTGGTTCTGACGATGCTCTTGATTGCGGCTGCCCTCTGGCGCGCACGCTCGAAGGCGGTAACCGAGGACCTTGAGAGGCGTGCGGCCGCCGCGGACGTTCGCACCAGCCTCGATCGGAGCACGACACCCGCCGACTGAGCCGATCCCTAGAATTGCCCTGTGTTCTATGTAAGCCGGGGCAACGTCCCCCACAAGCGCCACACCCAGCACCGCGCGCCCAACGGCTCCCTCTACTCAGAGGAGCTGTTCGGCATGGAAGGATTTACCGGCCGCAGCTCGCTGCTCTATCACCTCGTGCCGCCGACGCAGACGCGCAAGATCGAGCGACTGCGTGACATCCACAACGAGGCGATTGACGACGGCCTCCACCGCCATCGACTCGTGAAGACAGGTGCGGTCACCGCCGGGGGCAATATCGTCGACGGGCGCCTCGCCCTCTTCTTCAACAGTGACGTCCTGATGGGTATCGTGCGACCAACGGAACCGCTGCCCAAGAACACCTTCTATCGCAACGGCGAGGCGGACGAGATGCTCTTCGTCCACGAAGGTGCGGGCGTGGTGGAGAGCAACTTCGGGTCGCTGCGCTACGGCCCCGGCGACTACATCGTCATCCCGATCGGGACCACCTGGCGACTCACGCAGGACAAGGGCGTTGAGCACCGGCTCCTGTACCTGGAGTCACCGTCGGAGATCGTGCCGCCCAAGCGCTATCGCAACGACTGGGGTCAGCTGCTCGAGCATTCACCCTTCAGCCAGCGGGACATTCGCCTCCCTGAGGAGACGCCGGCGCGAGACGAGTCTGGCGCCTTCGTCATCTGGGTTCGGGTACGCGGCCGCATCACCGCCTACCACTACCGCCACCATCCGTTCGATGTCGTCGGCTGGGACGGCTACCTGTTCCCGTATATCTTCAACATCGGCGACTTCGAGCCGATCACCGGGCGCGTCCATCAGCCGCCGCCGGTTCACCAGACCTTCGCCGGCCGGAACTACGTGGTTTGTTCGTTCGTGCCGCGCAAGTTCGACTACCACCCACTCGCCATTCCGGCGCCCTACAACCACTCGAACATCAACAGCGACGAGGTCATCTACTACGTGGCCGGCAACTTCATGAGCCGCCGCGGCGTGGAGATCAGCTCGTTCACCATGCACCCCGGCGGAATTCCGCACGGCCCGCACCCCGGCACGGTCGAGGCGTCGATCGGCAAGGAGCGCACGGAGGAGCTCGCGGTCATGGTCGACACCTTCCATCCGCTCAACCTGACCCGCGAGGCGCAGCGCCTCGAGGATGATTCGTACCCGTACTCGTGGCTGCCGCCGGACAACGCCGACGAGCAGGCGCAGGAGTTATCCGACCGTGGCCCGGAGGCGTTCCCCGACTGAGCTATCGTCCGGTGCAAGACGGTGGTGGTTCCGGCCTTGCATCCTCGGGCCATACGCACATCGGCGATAGGAAGGCTTCGATGAGTCGCCGGCCGCCGCCGTAACGCGCAAGGGCCGGATCGCCGTCACCCCACCAGATCGTGACGACAAGCATCTGATCGCTATAGATGCCGCAGCAGAAAAACGCCTGGACTTCCCATTGTTCGGACACCAATAGGAGGCCGGGGTGACAATCCCTGACTTCTACGCACAGATGGACGGCCGCGTCCAGGGTCCCATTACAGGTCGGGCTGCCCCTCACCTGGCAGTAATCCGAGATCCAGCCCTGTACTTCTTCGTACGTCTCATCGACGACGGTGCCAGGATCCAGGGGCACGGACCAAGCGCTCACGCGCACGTGCCCGTCAGGCGCGGTGAAGTCGTCCATGGCTGGGCTGAGCGGGTCTCCGGCGTCCGTACCCATCACCCATGCGCGGTCAGCCGGGTCGACGTTCCAATCCGCAGGGTGGCGTGTGGTGAACCCGTATTGACTGGACGTGTCAGTCGTCCACGTCGCGGTGCTGGATGGTGTGGGCACCGGCGCCGGTGATGGGCTCGCTGTCGGCGCGAGCGTGGGTGACGGCAGCGCCGTCGGCGAGGGCGAAGGTGTTGCTCCGGGGCTCACGTCGGGCCGGCCGGCCCATAGGCCGAAGCCGATCACCGCGGCCAGGCCAACGGCGCCAACCGCCAAGTACAAGCGCATCTGATTTGAACCGAGCATTGGAATTCTCCTGAAAGCGACCTGCCAGCGTGCGCGCTGCGGCGTTCGATGGAGATCGGTGATGACAGTTTCAAGAAGTTGGTCTGGTGCGCGCGTCGGCTGGTCCTCCAGCCAATCGGTGAGCAGGCTCCCGAAGCGGTCCACAGTTGTCATGCCAGCTGTTCCTCCGCCGGAGCCCACCGGCCGTCAGCCTCGATCACCCCTCGGAGGATGCGCAGCGCGTAGTGCAGGCGCGAGCGTGCGGTTCCCTCAGGTATGGCGAGCGCCTCTGAAACCTCGGTCATTGCGAGGCCGAGATAGAAATGGAGGACGATCACCGATCGCTGCTCAACTGTGAGCCGGCGAAAGGCGCGCTCCAACTGGTCGCGGTCGGCCAGCGCGCCGGATGAATCGGCAACCGCTGGCTCGATCGTTACAACACGCACCTTCATGCGGAAAGCGCGCTGTTTGTCAGCTTCTTCGTAACAGGCGCGGACCAGCAGGCGACGAAGCCATGGCTGGAAGCGCGCCGGATCACGCAGTGGCGGCAGGTCTCGCCGGGCCCCGAGAAGCGCCGACTGCACGGCGTCCTGGGCCCGGTCGTGATCCTGGAGGATGCGGCGGGCAATCGCGAACAGGCGGTCGACCGACGCGGATGCAAGCGCAGCAAAGGCGTCGCGATCGCCTCGACTGGCCCGCTCCACGAGATCCTCCACGCCCTGCCCTCCTGGCGAGGACATCTGCCTCGCTACTCACTATGGAGGTTGGCGGCGCGAAAACGTTCAACCGAATGGAGAGTCCCTCGCTGATAAGGTCGCGCCGATGGATGAGCAGGCTGGAGCATCGATGCTCGACGGGACAGATTTCGTCGCCCGCCTCGACGACGTCGAGAAACGCCTGGATGCGCTCGCAACGGTGACACCGGCTGGACTGACCGATCCCGACCCCGGCGGAACCGAGCGCTGGGAGGCCGGACAGGTCTGGGCGCACATGGCGGAGCTCGTGCCCTATTGGCACGGCGAGGTCGAGTCGATTATCGTCGGCTACGACGGTGATCCCGTCCCGTTCGGGCGAACGAAAGAGGATCCGGCTCGAATCGCGGGCATCGAGCTTGGACGCCACGAGGCGGTGAGGCTGTTCCAGGGACGCCTGCACGAGGGAATCGCAGAGCTCAAGCGTTACCTGGCGGCGCGTACAAGCCCAGAGTGGAACGCGGTGGGGCAGCACGTGACGCGCGGCGAGATGGACGTCGAGGCGGTGGTTGGCCGATTTGTGGTCGCCCACCTGGAGGAGCACGCCGACCAGCTCGAGGGCCTGAACTGAGCTGCGAGGGCACGAGATAAGGGTCTATCTGGAGGTCGGCAAGAGGCGGACCTTCGCCTGCGCGGTCGACTGGCCCGGCTGGTGCCGGGCAGGCAAGACCGAGGAGCAGGCACTCCAGGCACTGGTCGACTACGGGCCTCGTTATGCCAGGGCAATGGGCAAGGCAGGCGCGGACCTCGAGCCGCCTGCCAGTGTCGACGAGCTCGATGTGGTCGACAGATACCCCGGCGATGCAACCACCGACTTTGGCGCGCCGGGAACCATCCCCGACGTGGACCGGCGAGACATCTCGTCCGACGAGCTGGATGGCCTCATCGAGCTGCAAATGGCAGCGTGGCGCGCCTTCGACAAGGCCGCAGTTGGGGCGCGCGGGAAGAAGCTTGCCCCGGCAGGTCCGCGCGGTGGTGGCCGCGCGCTCGAGAAGATTCGCGAGCACGTCAAGGGCGCAGACGGCGGTTACACCAACGCCGTCGGCGGACGCGTCTCGGGTGGCGAAGCCACTGACTCCGCCACGGTGCAGGGCGCATTCGTCGACGCGGTGCGCGCTCGGGCGCGTGGCGAGGTCCCCGATCGCGGGCCGCGGGGCGGCGTGCGCTGGCCGGCGCGTTACGCGATCCGTCGCTCAGCGTGGCACGCGCTGGACCACGCGCGGGAGATCGAGGACCGCGCCAAGGGTTAGCCGCCCGGTCCATCGCGCCAGGGCCCCGAGGGTTCGATCGGCGTCAGGTTCGCGTGCCGCCGCGGCCTTCGCGCAGGACACTGCCGAGGATGAAGAGCACGTTCTGCGGACGCTCCGCAAGACGGCGCATGTAGTACGGATACCACTGCGTTCCATACGGCACGTAAACGCGAACGGTTTGGCCCATTGCCACCAGGCGCTCCTGGAGATCTCGCCTGATCCCGTAGAGCATCTGGAACTCGTAACGCTCGGGCCCGATGCCGTGCTCGTCGACGAAGCGCAGGGCATGGTCGACGAGGCGGTCGTCGTGAGTCGCCAGGCCCGGGTACCTGCCGTCGAGGAGCAGGCGCTCCATCAGCCGGCGGTAGCTGTCGTCGACCTCTTCCTTGGACGGAAAGGCGACATCACTCGGCTCGTCATAAGCGCCCTTGCACAGCCGCACCCGGATCTGCATGTCGTTGAGCTGATCGACGTCCGCGGCCGAGCGACGGAGGTAGGACTGGATCACCGCGCCCACCTCCCGATGGACGCCCTGAAAGGAGCGGACGAAGTCCAGGGTCACGTCGGTCTTGGTGTGGTCCTCCATGTCGATCCGAACGAAGGCGCCGAGTTCGCGCGCCCTGGCTACCACGCGGCCGACGTTCTCATGGCAGAAGTCGCGGTCGATCTCGAGCCCCATCTGGGTGAGCTTCAGCGACACGTTGGCGTCCAGACCACGCTGGGACAGGGCTTCGAGCGTCTCCATGTAGCCGTCGGCCGAGGCACGTGCCATCTCCCGGGAGGTGACCGATTCACCGAGAACGTCGACCGTCCAGGTCATGCCCTGGTCGCGGATCCGCTCAAGGGCGGCGAGGGCGTCAGTGAGCCTGTCCCCGGCGACGAACCTTCGGACCATGCTCCGCGTCAGTGGAAATGCCGTTGCAACGGCCGCCAGGGCGCGACGGCGTGAGGCCCACAGGAAGAAGGCACGCGACAGCCGGCCGGGCAGATCCCGGACATGCGTTTGCGCGGCCTCGGCTCGTTCCTGGGCCTCGCGTCGGCGGGCTACCTCGGCGACGATGGTCTCAGCCGGTATAACGCCGCCCAATGAGCCGTTTGTTTGCTTGTAGAGCCGGCATCCCAGACTGATCGGCGTACCTGCCGGCACCGGCACTATGTCGCGGCCGTCGATCCGGATCGTCGGGGAGCCGTGAAAGCCAACGCCGGCGGCGTTGTCGAGGTCGGTCACGTACACCCGGTTGACACTCGGCTCGCGACCGTCCTCGGCCAACGCGTTGCGCAGGATCTCTTCCGCCCGCACGGCATGCGGACAGTCGAGGGTCGCAAGCAGTTCGACGCGCAATGATCCTCCGTGATGGTGAGCGGTGCGCTTGCACCGTCAGTCTTGGATCAGGTGCCCACCAGGCAGTCGACGACTTCCGGTGGCAGCCCCGGCTGACCACAGTCGCCCTCACCGGTCACGAAGTCGAACGGGATGCCAGCCCATTGGCCGGGCAGCCCGGCATTGGTTCGCGGATGGCCCTCACCGATGAAGCCCGTCCAATCCGGCGACTCGTAGCCGGACGTGTCCCAGGGTGCGACCCCAGAGACGCCCAGGATCTGGTCACTACGCTTCTCGATCAGCCACCGGCCGCGCCCCGGGTCGTCAACGGGCGCCGCCTTGATGTACCAGCGCTCGACGACCTCGAAGCGCGGCTCGATGACACCGGGCGAATCGGGCCCCTTGAAGTAGCGCATCTCGGTAACGGCCCAAGGGCCGACGCGACCCATCGCACCGCCGAGGATTGCGATCCCCTCTTCGTTGGCAGCCATGCCGGGCGTCGGGCTGGTCCATCCGTCGATGCACCCAGCGGATGGAGATCCGCCCGCTACCGGTACCGGCGTTGCGGTCGCTGTTGCCCGTGGGCTCGGGGTGGGCGTGCTGGTTGGCGAAGGAGTGGGCAGCGAAGCGGTCGCCTTTGCGGGGGTGAGCACCAGGGTTGGCAGGCTGGTCACTCGCGGGACGGTACTGGGCGGGAGCGTGGTGATGGCGATCGGCTCCTGGTAGCAACCCCCGGCCACCGTGACGCAGATCAGTGTTGCCAGTAGGAGACGACGCATCGGACGCGATGATAGGCCGCAGAAGCGTCCTGAACCGCAGCTGGAGGCGTGCAACGCCTCTCCCGTTTGCTATACACAGGTCACGATGAACTCGACATTGACCGAAAGCCTGCGCGACTACATCCGCGCGGCTGGTGGCGGACTGATCATCGGTCTGCCGCTGCTGTTCACGATGGAGGTCTGGTTCCACGGTTTCATCCTGCCCTGGTGGAAGCTGCTGCTACTGCTCGCGGTGGCCTATGGAATCGTGATCGGGTACAACGCGATTGCCGGATTCCGTCGCGAACGGACACTCGCCGAGCTGGTCATCGATTCCACATCGGCAATGGGACTCGGAATCGTCGTCGCGTTCGTCGCCCTCATCGTGCTCGGAAGGATCGATGCGACCACCAGCCTGCGCGATGCGGCAGGCAAGATTGGCCTCGAGTCGATCCCGGTCGCCTTCGGGGCCTCACTCGCACAGACCCAGCTGGGTGGGCAGCAGAGCGGTAGCG
>JBPCLD010000068.1:0-4618 GCA_051003655.1 Candidatus Limnocylindrales bacterium
CGGAGCCCTGCTGGACCCCTCGCTGACCGGCACTGGTCCCGCCACGGTACGCCCGGGGAGAGGTGACGAGTTCATCGTCGAGGCGGGCGAGTACGCGGGCAACTTTGCTCCATACCAGCCGTCGGTGGCGATACTGCTCAACGCCGAGTGGGACCACCCCAACGTATTCGCCGACGCGGACGCCGTTCTGGATGCATTCGAGGGCTGGTTACGACGCTCCCCCGGAGCGACAGTGGTGGCCAACGTTGGGGATCCGGGCGTGGCACGCATTGTGTCTCGCCTGGATGGCTGGGCTGGGACGATGGTGACCGTGTCGCTCACCGGCGCCGCGGTCGTCGCCGCGCGGCTCGAGACCGGGGCCGGGCGGAGCCGGCTGACGGTATCCAGCGCTGACGGGTCAACGCTTGTCTACGACGTTGGCCTGCCTGGCCCGGCGAACGCGGAGAACGCGCTGGCAGTGATCGGCACGGCCCGCGTGCTGGGCGTCGACGAAGATCACCTTCGCGCCAGCCTGGCCGAGTACGCCGGTGTTGGCAGGAGGATGGAGCTCAAAGGGGATGTCGGCGGGATAGTCGTGATCGACGACTACGGGCACCATCCGACGGCGATTGCCCGCACGTTGGAGGCGGTACGACTGCGCTATCCGGGGCGCCGGGTGTGGGCCGTCTATGAGCCGCTCACTTTCCATCGTACGGCGCTCATGCTCGACAGCTTCGCTGAGGTGCTGGCCACGGCCGACGAGGTGGCGATAGCCGACATATGGGCCGGGCGCGACCTCGACACGACGCTGACGAGCCCCGCGGATCTGGCGCGGGCAGTCCATTCCGCCGGCGGACCTGCGGCGGTGGCGCCGGGGTCAGTGGAGGCCACTGCCGACTACCTTGCGGAGCATGTCCAACGAGGCGACGTGGTGCTGGTCATGGGCGGTGGCCGCTCGTACGTGATCGCCACGCGTCTGGTCGATCGCCTGCAGGGTTTGCACTCGGTGAACCAGCAGGACAATGCGGCGCCTTCGTAGGCGGCGTCTTACTCAATTCCGGGCCGCACCGTGCGTCAGGGGCAAAGCGCGCACCCAAACACGGTTTTGATCGGATGCCGCCGATCAAAACCGGCGACGCTCGTGCACGTCGTGCAAACCCGCGCCACCACCGTGCCCCTCTAGACTTTGGCTCGATGGCCACGCTTTCACACGGCGACGCGCAGGACTTGCTGGCAACGTTCAAACGAGCGTGGGAGCTGCGCTCACCAGACGACATCGTCGATCTATTCGACGTGAACGCGGAGTACAGGCCGGACCCGTTTGCGGACCCGCTCCGGGGCCTCAACGCGATCCGCGCCCTGTGGAACGACGTCGCCGCCACCCAAGCGCACGTTGAGTTCGACGCTGAGCGGATCTGGGTCAGTGGCGCGACCGTGCTGGCAAGCTGGCACGCGGCCTATACGAGGCGGGCAACCGCGGAGCGCGTGCGCGTGCGCGGATTCATGACAATCGAACTGAACGAATCGGAACCAAGGCGCGTGCAGCGCATGAAGCAGTGGCCCCTTGAGCGAGTCGTGGGTACCGACTCGACACTGGAAGCCGAGGAGGAGATCAACTAGATGGCCGGTGACGCTTCCTTCGACGTCGTGAGCGAATTCGATCAGCAGGAGCTAGTCAATGCGCTCGACCAGGCGCGACGCGAGATCGGGACGCGCTACGACTTCAAGGGCGCCCACGCCGAGCTCGAGCTGGCCAAGGAGGAGATCATCCTGCGCGCCGACAGCGAGTCGCGTGCCCGCGCCATGCGCGACCTTGTCGAATCGAAGGCGATCCGCCGCGGCCTGTCGCTCAAGATCTTCGATTGGGGCGAGATCGAGGAAGCGGGCGGAAACACGGTGCGACAGAAGATCGGCCTTCGGCGCGGCCTGCCAGAGGACCTCGCCAAGAAGATCAGCAAGCTTCTGCGCGATGAGTTTCCGAAGGCTAAGTCGCAGATCCAGGGTGACGCTGTGCGGGTCAGCAGCAAGAGCAAGGACGAGCTGCAAAAGGTCATCACTCGGTTGAGAGAGGAATCGGAGGGCTATCCCGTTCCGCTCCAGTTCCAGAACTACCGCTAGGGAACATGTGATCGGCAACGACCGTGCAGTGCGGGTGGTCATGTTCATCGTCGCCGTGGTTGTGATCCTCGGACTCCTCTTCAGCTCGGTCCGCTTCGCCTTCTAGTGGCGCGCCGGGGTCAGACCGTCGGGCAGATGATCGCCAGGACGCTTGCGGATGCCGGCGTGCGATGGGCATTCACCGTGCCGGGCGAAAGCTTCCTCGGCGTACTCGACGCCCTGCCCGGTGCGGGAATCCGGGTCGTGGCCACCCGCCACGAGGGCGGGGCTTCGTTCATGGCGGAGGCAATCGGCCAGTTGACCCGCCGCCCCGCCGCGGTGCTCGGTACGCGCGCGGTGGGCGCCGGCAACATGGCAATCGGCATCCACACCGCGCGCCAGAACTCGACGCCCATCGTAGCGCTCGTTGGCCAGGTCAAACGGGAGTTCCTGGGTCGCGAGGCTTTCCAGGAGGTCGACCAGGTCGATTCCTTCGGTCGATTGGCCAAATGGACGGCAGAGATCGACGATCCCATGGCCGCACAAGCCACGCTCAACTTTGGTGTGCGCGAAATGCTCTCCGGGCGACCTGGCCCCGTGCTTTTCTCCCTGCCCGAAGACGTTCTGGACCTGCCTGCACCGCGGAGCCGCGGATCACGAGCGGCCGGTTGGACCCCAGAACCCCCTTTACGTCCCGATCCGGCGACGGTGAGCGAGATCATCGATCGGCTCCGACAGGCGCGTCGTCCGGCGATCCTTGCCGGCTACGGCGTCGTCGCGGCGGAGGCGACCGATTTGCTGGCCGAGATCAGCAAGCGGCTCGCCGTCCCCGTTTTCAGCTCATGGCGACGACCTACCGCATTCCCCAATGACCACCCCAACTACCTCGGCATGACCGGCTATGGCGCGCCCGACAGCGTGCTCAAGCGACTCAGCGCGGCCGACTTTCTGCTGGTCATCGGCTGCCGGCTTAACGAGATCACGACCTTCGAGTACAAGGTTCCCGGGCAGCGCACACGGTGGGCTCATGTTGACCTCGAGCCCCGGCATGCCCACGCCGGGCTCGGCGCGCCCGATCTACCTGTGGCCGCGGACACAGCCGATTTCCTGCGCGCCGCGCTCGAGGCGTCCAGCGGACGGATCACGTTCCCGAAGGAGCGCCGCACGGCACTCGCTAAGGAACGGGCTGCCTATGTAGCGGCGACCACGTTCGACGAGGCCGAAGAGTGGCATGGCCCGGGCATTCACCCCGGACGGACGATTGCCACGCTCGAGCGAGTGCTTCCGCGAGATGCGCTGCTGACCACCGACGCAGGCAATTTCGGCAACTGGCACGCACGCGGCTTCCACTTCGGCCGAGAGCATGGCTTTCTGGGCCCTACATCCGGCGCCATGGGCTACGGGCTGCCGGCGGCCATCGCCGCGAGCCTGGCGCAGCCCGAACGCAAGGTCGTCGCCATGTGCGGCGACGGAGGCTTCGCGATGACCATGAGTGAGCTCGAAACCGCCGTTCGTGAAGGCGCGACACCCGTCATACTCGTGTTCGACAACAAGCGTTACGGCACCATCGCCATGCACCAGCGCAATGAAGGCCGGGCGCTCGTGGCAACCGATCTCGGGCCGATCGACTTTGCCACTGTGGCCAGGGCCTGCGGCGCACAGGGTGGGCGGGTGACGCGTGATGCCGAGTTCGAGCCCGCGCTGCGGGACGCACTGAACGCCGGTCGGCCGGCGGTCATCCAGCTCGAGATGGACCCGCGCTGGATCTCGCCCGACAAGTTCGAGGGCTGATCAGGCGGGGCGCGGTCGCTCCATCGCAAAAGCTCCGTACGCGCGCCCCGAATCGGCGTCTGGACCCGAGCTCAACAGGCTGAAACCGATGCGATCGTAGAAGCGCATCGCGGATTCGTTGGCCGCCATCACCCACAGGACCACACGTTCCGCGCCCCAGGTTGCGCCCCAGTCCTGGACGGCGTCAACCAGGGACGCGCCCACGCCCAGTCGGCGCGCTTCGGGTGCGACCCACATGGAGAACAACAGACAATCGGCCGGCGGCCGCCTTCGGGCCTGGACGACGCCGACAACCGCGCCGGCGTCATCACGCGCGAAGAACCAGACGCGCCGGTCGCCACCGGCCGACGCGCGCGCGGTTGTCACCCAGTCGTCGCGCGAGCTCGCGGCGGCCTCGTCGTAGCGTTGCCCGAAAGCATCGGGCGAGTCGAGCAGACTGCGCAACCTTACGTCGCGCAGCACCTCCCACTCGTCGTCACGAATGCGCTCAACTGAAATGGCCAAAACCACCTCCCGGAGCCGCGCAGCGTAATCGACGGTAGGAGAATCGGGTACGTCGGACACAGGCCGCCCGTAATATCCGGGCAGAGGGAGGGCAATCACGGCAACCGAAGCGCTCAATCCACCTGTCATCACCGCCTCGGAGCCTCGCCCAGGCGTCGTAGACCGCCTCCTGGCGTTCATCGACAGCCTTCCGGGCCCGGCAGCGGCGTGGTGGGCTGCCATCGGCTTGATCCTCGCTGTGCTGGGC
>JBPCLD010000069.1:0-7193 GCA_051003655.1 Candidatus Limnocylindrales bacterium
TCCGCCAGGCCAGCTACAACTTCGGCGGTCACTCGCTCCAGTTTGGCGTGAAGCTGTTCGAGGTTCTCGACGTCTTCGACGCTGGGGACGCGAATGTCGTGCCGGCCGCGCTCGAACGCGGCCACGCCATGATCTTCCGCAAGGTCCTCGAGATCGCGGCGACGGGCGCGGTGCCGATCATCCTCGGTGGTGACCATTCGATCACCTGGCCGTCGGCCTCGGCTGTAGCTCAGGCGCACGCGCCGAAGAGCATCGGAATCGTCCATTTCGACGCTCACGCTGACACAGCAAACGATGACTGGGGCGTCCTGTCCGGCCACGGCGCCCCGATGCGCCGGCTGATCGAATCCGGCGCTGTAGACGGCCGCAACTTCGTGCAGATTGGGTTGCGCGGCTACTGGCCGCCGCCCCACATCTTCGCGTGGATGCGCGAGCACGGGCTGCGCTGGCACCTCATGCGCGAGATCGAGGAACGCGGTGCCGAGGCTGTGGTCGACGACGCGATCAACGAGGCGCTCGAAGGGCCCGACGCGATCTACCTTTCGATCGACATCGACGTGCTCGATCCGGGCATGGCGCCCGGTACCGGAACGCCCGAACCAGGGGGGATGCTGACGCGCGAGCTGTTGCGCGCGATCAGGCGCGTCGTTGGCCGTGTTGAGCTGGCCGGGATGGACGTCGTGGAGGTGTCGCCGCCCTACGACCACGCCGAGATCACGGCGGCTGCCGCGCACCGCTGCGTGCTCGAGGCGATCAGTGCCCTGGCGGTCAAGAAGCGCGATGGCCAGAGCGTGCGCTTCGAGCCTGCGGTCCACGTCGAGGTGCCCGTGGTTGGAGCGCGGGTCCACAACGAGGCCGGCTGACACACCGGCTGCGAGAGAGGCCCATCTTGCCCAAATCAGGGGACGCCGTGGCCGCGGCACTCGCCCGTTACTACGACCTTGATGTCTCGGAGCAATACGACGACGTCGAGATGTACCTCGCCCTGGCAGCGGCATCAGACGGGCCCATCCTCGAGCTCGCCTGTGGCAGTGGCCGAATTTGTGTGCCGCTCGCCGCGGCTGGTCACCGCGTCACGGGGGTCGATCGTGATCCGGCGATGCTCGACCGAGCCCGAACTATGTGGGCCGGGCGTCGCAAGGCGACCAGCGATGGCGGCTCGCTGGACCTCATCCAGGCCGACATGACGGCGGTCGAAGTGAAGGAACGCTTCGGCCTCGTCATCCTGGCGTTCAACGGGCTCTTGCTGCTCCTAGACCGGATCGCGCAAGAAGAGGTTGTGCGCAACATCGCCGGCCACCTGGCGTCCGATGGCCGAGCCGTCATCGACATCTGGCTGCCCGCACCGGAGGATCTCGTCATGTATGACGGCCGGCTCGTCACCGACTGGATTCGCGAGGATCTGAGCATGGGCACGCGTGTCGCCAAGACGACGTCGGCGCGCTATTCCCCCGCCAGCGCGAGTGCGACGGTCGACACGCAGTTCGACGAATGGCGCCAGATGGATGTCCCGACTAGAACTCACCGCCGCGACGAGGTCGGCTTTATCTCCGCCACCGAGCTCTTGTCGCTGGTGGAGCGAGCCGGCCTCGAGCCGCAGATCGTCGCCGGCGACTACGACATGACGGAGTTCACGCCCGACAGCGATCGGCTCGTGCTCGTCGCTCGAAGCGCCGGAAGGCTATAGTCGGGCCGTGGCCGGGTCCCAGGGAACGGATGCCCCGTTGCGTCTGCTGCTCGTCGAGGACATGCCGCAGGTGGCGCAGGCAGGGGCTCGCCGAGCGCGCGCAGCAGGTCCCGCAGGGAGCTGCGGAGGTGAGTGATCCTCGAGCGATCGGTTTCTTCGACTCTGGCGTCGGTGGCCTGCCGGTGCTGCGCGAGGTGATGCATCGCCTGCCGTCCGAGTCGACCATCTATCTCGGCGATAACGCGCGGACGCCGTACGGGCCGCGCAGTGACGATGAGGTGAGACGCTTCTCGGCCGAGTGCCTCGACGAGCTCGCCGCTCGAGACGTGAAGGCAATCGTGGTCGCCTGCAACACCTCGAGCGCCATCGCCTTGCCCATGCTCCGGCTGCGCTACGACGTGCCGATCCTCGGCGTCGTGCGGCCCGGCGCATCGGCCGCGGCGCTGGCCACCCGGAACCGTCGCGTCGGCGTCATTGCCACCGTGGCAACCGTTCGATCACGCGCCTATTTCCAGGCAATCAAGGAAGAGGATCCGTTCATCGAGGTGCTCGAGCACGCCACGCCAGATCTGGTGCCGCTGGTCGAGGCGGGCCACCTCGAAGGGGGATTGGTCGAGGACGTCGTACGGGCGTCGATCCAGCCGCTACTCGAACGCGGGCAGGACATCGACACCCTCCTCCTGGGCTGCACTCACTATCCGCTGCTCGGGCCGGTGATCCGCGGGGTGGTCGGACCTGAGATGAGCGTCATTGACTCCGCGTCGGCAACCGCAAGCGCGCTCGCCGGCCTCCTTGAGATCCATGGCCTTTCAGCTCCGGCCGACGCAAATGGGCACCATGTCCAGCTCACGACGGGTGACGTTGAGCGATTCACCCAGATCGCCGACCGCCTGTTCGACAGCCTCTTCGCGCGAGTCGAGCCGGTGGCAGTCGCCGGAGTGGCATGAGCCGTCAGGCCGAGACGATGCAGACATCGCGCCGCAACGAGCGGCTCCTGGGGGTCGGGCTGGCGGTCGGTGCCACGAGCATCGCCATCGCCTCGCGCTACCTGGCCCGACGCGCGCATCAAGCCACGGCAGACGGCCTCGTTGACTGGCGACGGGCCGAGCAGATCGCCGTCTCGCGCCTACGGGGAGCGCCGGGAGCCCTGACATCGGCGGAGCTGCGAGCGGCTGAGAGCTCCTACCAGATGGCCATGCGCCGGGTCGTTCCGCTGCTCGAGCAGCAGCTTGGCCAGCCACTGCCCGGCGTCGTCGAGCGCTATGCGGTCGTCGATCGAGCGGGCTGGGCGCGGGCGAACATCGTCACCTTCCAGCATCTGATCGGGCACCTCGAGCCCCATATCCGCAGCGCTGCAGGTGATCGTGGCTTCGCGTCTGGCGTGGCGAAGATGGCCAATCGGTTCTTGACCACGCAGCAGGTCGGCTTCCTCCTCGGCTACCTAGGCGGACGCGTGCTCGGCCAGTACGACGTGGCCCTGCTGTCGGCCGAGGCGCAGCCCGGAAAGCTGCTCTTCGTCGAGGAGAATATCCGCGCCACGGCCGCGTCGCTCAACGTGCCGCTCGAGGAGTTTCGGGTCTGGATTGCGCTGCACGAGGCAACCCATGCGTACGAGTTCGAGGCCAACGCCTGGCTGCGGCCGTACCTGCGCGACCACCTTGAGCGACAGCTGACCGGCGTTCTGGACCAGGCCAAGTCGATCCAGGCCGAGGGCATCGTGACCCTGATCAGACGTCTGCGCGAGTCGCAGGACAACCCAATACTCGGTTTCCTGGGGCCGGAGCAACGGCAGCTGTTCGAAGAGACACAGCGAGTGATGAGCCTGCTCGAGGGTTTCAGCGACTGGGTCATGGATGAGGTTGGCGTACAGCTGCTGCCCAACGTGACCACTATCCGGGAGCGATTCGACGCGCGTCGCTACCAGCGGCGAGGCGCGGTCGATCGGTTGATCGCACGGTTGACGGGCCTCGACCTCAAGCTCGAGCAGTACAAGCGCGGAGAGCGGTTCGTATCGGGTGTCGCCGCCGCCGGCGGACGCGACGCAGTAAAGCTGCTGTGGAGCGGTCCATTGGCCCTCCCTAGCGAGGCCGAGCTGTCAGATCCCCGGGCGTGGCTGCGACGGGTGTCGCCACTCGCAATCACCTCCACCGCCAGCCCGTCAGCGTGAGCCCCTCACCACTGGTCACTCGGCGCGCTAGCGGTCCAGGCACCGGACCGAACGGCGTACCCGCGGCGATTGGCCTTTCGCCAATCCTCTCGGCTCGCTACCGCGACAAGGACGTTAAGCGCATCGCCGCCGCGGCACCCGGCAGCCGCCTCGTCAATCTTTCGCTCGAAGGTCTCGCCGACAGCGACCTGACCGATATCGAGGTTCTACTGCGCGGTCCGCTGCCGACCAATGTCTTCGACCGCATCCTGGCCCGCGCGCCACGGCTGATGTGGGTGCATTCCGCTACGGCTGGGGTCGAACGGGTCCTGACTCCGACGGCTCTCGAGCGCGGCCTCGCGATCACAAACGCACGCGGCGTATTCAGTGACCCCATCGCCGAGTACGTGCTGATGATGATCCTGTCCGTCAGCCGCCGGCTGCCGTTGCTGCTGGAGCTCCAGCGCGAACGTATCTGGCAGCCGCTCGAGGGGCGCGAGATGGCCGACGTCACGGTTGGCATCGTTGGCCTCGGCTCCATAGGGCGCCGCGTGGCTGAGCTGGTCCTGACCATGGGTAGCCGGGTGGTCGCGATTCGCCGCCACAGCGATGCCGACGCCACAGCTGCATCCGGCGCGTCCGGCGCGTCTGGCGCGTCTGGCGCGTCCGAAAGGCGGGACGATGAGCTGACGGCGCTGATCGACATCCTCCCTGCTGACGGTTTGCCGGAGCTCATGGCGCAGAGCGATTTCGTCGTGTTGGCTCTCCCATTGACGCCCGAAACCACGGACCTGTTCAACGCTGACCTGCTTGAGCATGCAAAGCCGGGCTCATGGCTCGTCAACATCGCCCGCGGTGCATTGGTCGACGAGCGGGCTCTCATTCGCGCCGTTCGCGACGGCCGTCTCGGCGGCGCGGTGCTCGACGCATTCCGCGAGGAGCCGCTGCCGGCCGACTCGGAGCTGTACACGACGCCCAACATCATCGTGACGCCGCACACGTCGTGGTCGAGCGGCCGCGTCCTAGACCGCAGCATCGAGCTCTTCTGCG
The DNA here is from genome assembly GCA_051003655.1 of Candidatus Limnocylindrales bacterium. Classification (GTDB taxonomy): domain Bacteria; phylum Chloroflexota; class Limnocylindria; order Limnocylindrales; family CSP1-4; genus JALYGJ01. Next base: position 4,884 of record JBPCLD010000069.1, read on the forward strand.
ACAACCTCGAGCGGTTTCAGCGCGGGGAGGCGCTGGCCAACCTCGTCGATCCAACGGCCGGGTACTAGCCAGCGATGGAGATCGCGATCGTCGGGCTGGCCCGATCGGGCAAGACGACGGTCTTCAACACGCTGACTCGTGGCCAGGCCGAGACGGGCGGTTTCGGCGGCATGACCGTCAACGTCGGCGTGGTGAAGGTGCCCGACGAGCGGCTGACCAGGCTGACCGAGGTCTTCAAGCCCAAGCGCGAGGTCCCCGCTGACGTCACGTACGTCGACCTGCCCGCGCCGCCAACCTCCGCCGACGGCCGTGAGCCCGCCGATATCCCCGCCGACCAGCTCGCGCGTCTACGGACGGCCGACGAGCTCCTGCACGTCGTACGAGCGTTTGACGACCCCTCCGTTCCGCATCCCGACGGTTCGGTCGACGCCTGGCGCGACGTCGAGCGGCTGGACCTGGAGTTCGTTCTGGCCGATCTATCGGTCATGGAGAAGCGCATCGAGAAGCTTTCCACGTCGGGTCGTCACGGCACGCCCGCCGAGCGCGAAGCCAATGAGCGTGAGCTGGCAGTGCTTGAGAAGCTGGCACCATCGCTGCGAGAGGGAAGCCCGATACGCGATGTGGAGATTGCGGACGACGAAAAGGCGCGCATCCGCGGTTTCCGCTTCCTGACCGAAAAGCCGGTGCTTGTCCTGCTCAACATCGGCGAGGCGGATATTCCGCGCGCAGCGGAGATCGCGGCCGATTTCGCGCGCCGCTACAAGCACTCCCAATCGCAGGTCGAGGCGCTTTCGGCCAAAGTCGAGATGGAGATCGGCCAGCTCGACGAAGAGGACGCGGCCGTCTTTCGCGAGGAGATGGGCCTGACCGAGTCGAGCCTGGAGCGCGTGATCAGGCTGAGCTACAAACTGCTGGGCCTGATCTCCTTCTTCACCGCCGGCCCCGACGAGACGCGCGCTTGGACTATTCAGGCGGGAGGAACGGCTGTCGATGCCGCTGCAGCCATCCACACCGACCTGGCGCGCGGCTTCATCCGCGCCGAGGTCATCACGTACGAGGACTTGATCGCCCTGGGCTCAACCGCCGAGGCGCGCAAGCATGGCAAGCTCCGCTCCGAAGGCAAGAATTACAAAATGGTCGACGGAGACGTGGCGGAGATCCTGTTTAACATCTAGCAGCCGAGCATAGGCACTTAGGCCGCCTCGGTGGGAGCCATCAAAACAGCTAGCCAGAGGTGTGACCGCCGCAGCGTGGGCACGCTAGTTGTCGCGGTAGGGGCGGTCCTCGGACTCGACTTCGACCAGCATTGATCGGAAGTCGTCCTCTTCAGCATGCACGGCCTGGCGCTCATCGACCGCCGTGATCGCCGTCTCGCCCTCTTCCCCGGAGACCCGTACGGCCGCTCGCAGGCTCGACTCGATGTGGGTGAACCCCTGCTTGCGCTCTAGTTCCGCCGCGATCCCCTCGATCAGAGATGGCTCTTCGAACGACTTGATCACGGCGTCACGGGCCTCGAGCACGAGCTCGAGGAACTCCTGCTCGTCATACTCGGAGTCGTGGGCGAGCAGGACGTTGGCCAGGATTTCGTCGTCCGACTCGGACAGCTCGTAGAAGTACATGGTCCCTCTCTGGATCCTTCGTGGGCGGGCCGAGTATAGGCGTGGACGACCGCCCCACCCTTGTCGTGGTCGGTGCCGCGAGCCGCGACATCCACGCAGACGATCCACGAGGATGGCGCCTCGGGGGGACGGCTCCTTACGCGTCGCTGGTGGGAGCGCGTCTCGGTGTGCGCGTCCGCGCGCTGGTGGGCGTTGACGAAATGGCCGCGACCGCCAGCGAGTTGGAGGTTCTCGATGACGCGGGCGTCGAAGTCGAGCTGGTTCCTATGGATCACGGGCCGGTATTCGACAACCAGCAGACGCCGGCAGGGCGCGTTCAGATCGTCCACTCGATCAGCGACCAGATCCCTGCATCCGCGCTGCCTCCCGCGTGGCGCACACCGAGCGCGGCGCTGTTGGGACCTGTCGCGGGCGAGCTCTCCGACGAATGGGCGTCAGCATTTCCGCGACAGACCTACGTGGCGATCGCTGCCCAGGGCCTCGTCCGCGCACTCGTCGTTGGCGAGCCGGTCGAGACCCTGCCGATCAGTAGCAACGCACTCCTGAGCCGTGCCGACGTGATAGCGATCAGCGCCGAGGACGTTGCCGGCGGCGCACCGCCCATACAGAAGCTGCTGCCGCCCCGGCAAGAGCCCGTCATCCCACACAACCCCCAGGGCGCGCTCCCCCTCCCCCTCGACGGCACTTCTCT
>JBPCLD010000070.1:0-5520 GCA_051003655.1 Candidatus Limnocylindrales bacterium
GCGGCGTCATTTGCCGCGGCTGACCCTGAGTCTGTCGCGGGTCAGGCAGGGCCGAGCTGTTCGAGCCATGCCAGCCTGACCCAGCCTCCGGAGTCCATCAGGGTGCTTCATCGGAGGACCGGCCGCATCGAGGAAGTCAACTTCCGTAAATACGTCGTAACGGTGATGGGCAAGGAGTGGCCCAGCTACCTGCCGTTCCCCGTTGTGCAGGCAGGCGCCGTGGCGGTCAAGCAGTACGCCTGGTACCACGCCGTCTACTCGAGCCGAAGCTCAGGCGGCCGCTGCTTCGACGTCAGGGATGGCACGAGCGACCAGTTGTACAAGCCCGACCGAGCGCGCATCCGACCCGACCACTACCGGGCGCTCGATTCAACGTGGGATGTCACTTTGCGCAAGGACGGCCGCTTGTTCATGACCGGCTACAGGCGCGGTTACAAGGTGAGCTGCGGCCGCGACGCCACCGGCTACAAGCTCTTCGCGCGCAGTGCAACTCAATGCGCGTACAAGGGCGTCGGATGGCAGCAGATCCTGCGGACGTACTACGGGCCGGGAGTGGAGCTCGTCTCTAGCCGCGCCTCGGAGAGCACAGCGGGGGCGCCTCCTCCTGTGTTGCCCAAGTCAGTGGCTGGATCCTCGGCCATGAGATTGAGCAACGGCCTATGGGTCGACAGCTCGGCGACCGACGTTGTTGGCGGCTCGGGATTTTTCGGCTCGACGACCGGCGGCCTCGCGGCGGCACTCGAGAAGGCGGCGGTCCCGGTCCCCTAGTCGCGGTCCCCGACGGTCCCCTGGCTCCTGGGACTCGCCCGTCCCTAGGTCGTGTTCCGACTTTCGACTTCAAATCAACACATATGCCCAGATGGAAGCGCTCGGCCGGCCCGGGTCGCGTCGAGCGGTCTGACTTTCGTTGTGATCACCGAAAGTTGCCCCGCGCCGACCGTGGGGACCGACGCCGATCGGCTGCTGATCCGCGGATTTGCGCTACGTGAGCCTGAAGTGTCGACGTCAAATCAAATGTCGCCCTTAGGTGTCAGCTCAAATGTCGCCCACGCCATGGGCGGCGCGGTAGCAGCGGAGGATGGCCTCGACGCTCATGTCTGCGTCCGCCTCGGTGGTCGACCAGTTCGAAACGGAGATGCGCATGACGGCCTTGTCGTGCCACATGCTGCCCCCGAGCCAGCACGTGCCGTCCTCCTGCACGCGCCGGACGACATCGCGCGTCAGCTGGTGGTGGTCGCCGAAGCGGACCAGCACCTGGTTCAGCACGACGTCGTTCAGGACCTCGACGCCAGGCTCGCGCCCGAGCGCATCGGCCATGCGCGCGGCGAGCGTGCAGCAGCGTTCGATCAGATCGGCGAGCCCGTCACGGCCGAGCGAGCGCAGCGCCGCATAGATGGGGACCCCACGCGCGCGACGGGAGGATTCGGGCACGTAGTCGGAGCCGTCGCGCTCGTCCGTCTCGGCCGTGATGAGATATGAGGCGCGCAGGACCATCGAGGCTCGATGGGCCGCCGCGTCCCGGACGATGACCAGCCCCGAGTCGTATGGGACGTTGGCCCATTTGTGCAGGTCGCTCGCCCAGGAATCGGCAAGCTCGAGACCCGCCGCCAGGTGCCGCCGCGCCGGCGCCACCCGCGCCCAGAGGCCGAATGCACCGTCCACGTGGAGCCACGAGGCCTCGTAGCCATGCACGATCTGTCCGACTTCGGCGACCGGGTCGAATGCACCGGTGTTCACGTTCCCGGCCTGGGCACAGACGATCGTGGGAGCGTCGCGATCGCCTCGGTCAAGCGTCTCCGCGAGTGCCTCGGGGATCATCCGACCTTGTTCGTCGGCGGCCACAACCTCAACGTTCTGGCCGCCCAGGCCAAGCATCTGGAGGGCCACCGGGATAGTGACGTGGCGCTCGCCGCCAACGACGACGCGGACTCGCGGAGCGCCTTGGAGACCCTTCTCGTCGACGTCCCACCCGCGCCGCAACAGGACCGAACGCCGCCCCGCGGCGAGGCCCACGAAGTTCGCCATCTGGCAGCCGGTGGTGAAGCCCACCGTGGCGTCGCGGGGCAGGTCGAGAACGTCCAAAAGCCACCTCGCCGCGATCTCCTCGGCGACGGCGGCGACCGGGCTGAGCGAATAGAAGGCAGCGTTCTGATCCCAGGCCGATGCGAACCAATCCGCTGCGAGAGCCACCGGCAGCGACCCTCCGATGACGAAGCCAAAGTACCGCGGGCCGGCGGTCGCGATGGCGCCGCCATCCGCGGCACTGGCAAGGCGGCGCATGATGTCGGAAGCTAGCTCGCCCACATTCGGGAGCTCGCCGCCCATCGCGGCGCGCAACTCCGCCAGGGTCGCTTGCGCGTTGACGTGGCGATCGGGCAGCGTCCCGAGGAAGTCGATCGCCTGGTCGGCCGTCGTCCTCAGTAGGTCGGCTGTTTCGGCACCTCAGCGATCATCGGGCTTCATCGGGTCCATCCCATACTCTCCGGTGTAGGCTTGATTTCCCAGACTTTCACACATCATCGAGGTTGACTAGGAATGGCCCGAATCGTGCGTGGCGCCCTGCTCCAGGCGGAGTGGACGGGCGACAAGGAATCGATGATCCAAAAGCACGAGGAGTACTCTCTCAAAGCGGCCAAGGAAGGCGCGCAGGTGATGCTCTTCCAGGAGCTCTTCTACGGCCCCTACTTCTGCCAGGTGCAGGATCCGCAGTACTACTCGTACACCGAGAAGATCCCCGACGGCCCGACGACGGTGCGCATGCAGGCGCTGGCAAAGGAGACGGGCATGGTCGTGATCGCGCCCATGTACGAAGAGGACGAGCAGGCCAGCGGGATCTACTACAACACGGCCGCGGTGATCGACGCTGATGGCAAGTACCTGGGCAAGTACCGCAAGACGCACATCCCCCACGTCAAGGGTTTCTGGGAGAAGTTCTACTTCAGGCCGGGGAACATGGGCTATCCCGTGTTCGAGACGGCGGTCGGCAAAGTTGGCGTCTATATCTGTTACGACCGTCACTTCCCCGAGGGCGCACGGGCGCTGGGCCTGAACGGCGCCGAGATGGTCTTCATCCCGTCGGCCACGTCACGTGGGCTGTCCGAGTACCTGTGGCGCATCGAGCAGGTCTCGCATGCGGTCGCCAACGGCTACTTCGTGGGCACGATCAACCGCGTTGGGATCGAGAAGGACCTCGGCGACGACGACTTCTATGGCCAATCGTACTTCGTTAATCCGCGTGGTCAGTTCATTGGCGACGTGGGTGACGCCTACAAAGAAGAGCTCCTGGTGCGCGACATGGACCTGGACCTGATCAAGGAAGTTCGCGACACGTGGCAGTTCTTCCGTGACCGCCGCCCCGACGCCTATCAGGACCTCGTCCGCCCCTAGCCTGCTGCGGCCGCGCCGCGCTGCTCCCGGCGACGGTGCTCGCGCCAGGCCATCTCGCCGAAATTCGATTTCAAATCGACACATCTGCCGAGATCGCGACGCTCCACTGCCCGAAGGCGCGTCGAGTTGTCCGACTTTCGACGTGACCATCGAAAGTGGCGCGCGCCGGACCGCGAGACTGGTGCCAATCGGGAGGTGGTCAGCGGATAAGTGCGCGATGAGGCCCGAAGTGTTGACTTCATATCGAATGTCGCCCCGCAGCTTCTCAACGCGAACGCCTCCCGCGGTTGCGGACGCCGAGCGGCGCCTGTGGATCGGTCTGGGAGTAAAGATCAAGGAGGCCCGCCTGGCGCGGCAATTGACCGACGCACAGCTTGCGCTCAAGGCAGCTGTGTCGCCAGACGTCGTATATCTCATCGAAGCAGGCCGCCCAGCATCAACCGAGGCAGCCCTCAGGCTGGCTACATCACTCGGTCGGAGGCTGGACTTCGAACTCGTCGACCCGCGGCGCCGCGCAGCTGGGCCGGCGCGCCAGGCCGACCTGGTGCATTCTGCGATGGGCGAGGTCGAGGCCGGGCGGCTGCGCCACATGGGATTCGGGGTCGGAGTCGACGAGCCCTATCAGCACTACCAGTTCGCCGGCCGGGCAGACATCGTTGCCTGGGATCTCGAGCGGGCCGCCCTCCTCCATATTGAGAACCGCACCCGGTTCCCTGACTTTCAGGAGATGGCCGGCAGTTACAACGCCAAGCGCGCCTACCTCGGCGCGGCAATCGCCGAGCGGCTGGGTCTCAGGCGTTGGGCGAGCGAGACGCATGTTATGGCCGCGCTGTGGTCGGCAGAGGTCCTGCACGCGCTTCGCCTCAGACGCAAATCCTTTCGATCGCTTTGCCCGGATTCGGCCGACACTTTCCACGGCTGGTGGACCGGCGACCCGCCTCGCAGCGGGGTCAGCTCATCCCTGGTCGTGTTCGATCCAATCGCAACGGGCCGACAGCGCCCGTTCGTCGGGTTCGAAGAGGCGACGACGGTCAGGTCGCGGCATCGGGGCTACGCAGACGTCGCGCGACTGCTCGAATCCGCGCCCCGCTAACATCGGTCGATGGCCGTGACCGCACCCCGCCGTTCTGACCTGCTTCGCGAGGCAATCGCCCCGTTCCTCGGCTTCTTCACCGGGCCCTACGCCGAGCTCGAGCCGGATCCAGAGGTCGCCAACTTCGCCGTGGGCAACCCTCACGAGATGGCAATGCCGGCGTACGTGGACGCGATCCGCCGACACCTCGAGCCACACGACACGGACTGGTTCGCCTACAAGATGAGCGAGCCGAACGCGCAGAGGACCGTGGCAAAGACCATGAGCGCGCTGACCGGCCTCGACTGGGATCCCAGCGACGTCCACATGACCAACGGCGGCTTCGCCGCTCTCGCGGTTGCGTTCCGCACATTGCTCGAGCCAGGAGATGAGGCGATCTTCCTCTCGCCGCCGTGGTTCTTCTACGAGCAGCTCATCCTGGCCGCGGGTGGCGATCCGGTGCGCGTCCGCCTGGAGATGCCCGACTGCAACGTGGACCTGACACGGATCGAGGCGGCAATCACCCCGCGCACTCGCCTCCTTGTGCTCAACTCCCCCCACAACCCGAGCGGCCGGATCTTGCCCCTCGACGATCTACGCGACATCGCCGACTTCCTCGCCTCGGCATCCCAGAAGGTCGGACACCCGATCTACCTGGTCAGTGACGAGCCCTACCGGAAGATCGCCTTCGACGGCCGCGAGGTCCACTCCCCGGCAGAGGTATACCCGAACACCGTCGTTACCTACTCCTACGGCAAGCAGCTGCTGGCACCCGGCATGCGCATCGGCTACCTGACCTTCCCACCGACCATGCCCGATCGCGAACGGCTGCGAGACGACACCTTCGTCAACCAGCTGGCGACGGGCTATGCCTTTCCGAACGCGCTTCTCCAGCACTCGATCGAGGACCTCGAACCGCTGTGCATCGACCTCGGCATCCTGGAGCGCCGACGCGCGCGGCTGGTGGGCAAGCTCCGCGGCATGGGCTACGAGGCAACGTGGCCGGAAGGCACGTTCTACGTGATGGTCCGTTCGCCGATCGACGACGACGAGGCCTTTGC
>JBPCLD010000071.1:0-8145 GCA_051003655.1 Candidatus Limnocylindrales bacterium
ACGCGATCCAGAACGCGGCGCGCAGCCGCTCCTGGTTCCGCGTCCCGGCCGGCTCGCAGTAGGGGAGTGTGGATTCAGGTGCACAACCCGGCCGAGGCGGCGCCCACTGGCGTCCCCTCGGCCGAACAACTCACGAATACAGCCTCAAAGGATCGACCAGTGGCCAATCCGACGCCCAACAGCCCGCCACTCGCGAACCCGTTCCGCCCAGGAAACGGGGTTGCGCCGCCGTATCTCGCTGGGCGCGCTGGCCTCCTCGATTCATTCGAATCATTCCTCGCGGAAGCACCCCTCCACGCGAATTGGACGCTCACTGGCCTGCGCGGCACCGGGAAGACGGTCCTGCTCTCCGAATTCGCGGCCCGCGCCGAGCGAGCTGGCTGGCCCACCCTCCAGCGCGAGCTCGGTGATCGCCATCGCGACGACACCTGGCTCGCCGAGGCGATCGATGAAGACTGTGACGCCCTGGCGCGACGGGTTTCCCCGTTCGCCGGCGTGAGCCAGGCGATCGAAGGAGGCGTCCGGCAGCTTCGCCCGCGACGGATCACGGTCGGAGAGGTCGGCTATGAGCCAGCCTTCGAAGGTCGGCCGTCGGGTCCGGCCGATCGAATGCGTGCATCCGTGGCAGCCTTGGACCGAGCCATCGCCGACTCCGACCGGCCCGGCGCACTTCTGCTCTACGACGAGAGCCACATCCTCGCCGACGATCGGCCGCGCGAGCGGTTCCCGCTGTCTGGCCTCCTCGCCGCCGTGGCTTCAGTTCAGCGAGAGTCGCCCCGCGTCCGCGTCATCCTGTCCGGTCTGCCGACCCTGAGCCTCAACCTCAAGCGGGCCCGCACCTACGCGGAGCGCATGTTCCGGCACGTCGTTGTCGGGAACCTCGAGCGGGGCGACGCGTGGGACGCCCTCGGCATCCCGCTGGCTGGCGGCGGCCGGTCTTTCGCGCTCTCGTTGATCGGGGACATCGTCGAGACGACGGGCGGCTACCCGTATTTCCTGCAGTTCGTTGGCGCTTATCTTTGCCGGAGTATCACGACCCCTGACGTCACGGCGGCGGACTATCAGGCGGTCGAGCCGGCACTCCTGCATGAGCTCGACCTCGCCTTCTTCGAGGACCGGTTCGAGGGCGCGAGCCCGACGGAGCAGCGTATTCTGGAGGCGATGGCTCGCGAGCCGGGTCAGATCCGGCTGACGCGCCTGCGGCCGCACGTCGGCGATGTCCCGAGTGTCGACCTGGTGGTCCGACGGCTCGTCGAGCGTGGCCTCATTCACCGCGCCGCACGCGGCACCTACGACTTCTCCTTGCCGATGTTCCGCGCCTACGTCCGGCGTCGGCAGGGGAATCTTTCGAATGTTTCACGATCCGAAAGATTGGCGGCCGCCTCCGGTTCATCCGTGGCCGGGGAGAAGAGCCGATGAGGAAGGAGCCGGACCCTCGTGAGCGCGCGCTCCGGGCGCGGGTCGCCGCCTTCAGCCTGCATGCTCGCTACGACCCTCGGCAGACGACGGCGAAAGCACGGGCGACCTTCGCGAGCTCGTTCGAGCGGCTGGTCGATCCGGACAGGAAGCTCCCCCTTGCTGAACGACTCCGCCGCGCCGAGGCGGCCCGTCGGGCCCACTACGCTCGGCTTGCGCGGCTCAGCCACTTGACTCGCCAATCACGTCGCCGTGCCGAGGCTGATACCGACTGACAGCGGCCCTTCCTTAGAGCTGATGATTCTGTGGGTTCTGAGCGTGGAAGAGCCGATAAGTGTCGCCCGCCGGGCAAGCAAGGCAGCAACTCGGGCAGAGGAGAGGACCGCTGAACCGAGCGTGGAGCGCGATGAATCGCACCAGAATTCAGGTCATCTAGGTCAGCTCGAGGACGATCGGGCCGCAGCGTCCGTCTGTCGCCAGGAGGTTCCCGACGCGAATAGCTGATAAGTGTGCCCGTTTGTATCGGCCCACCACGCTTGTAGCACTGCGCAGAGGGCTAGAGACTTACGAAACAGCTGCTCTACCGCTGAGCTATGTCGGCGCCGATCAAGAATAGCCGATGCTTGGAGACATCAGCTATTCGCACTACCGGGATCGCGCCAAGGACCGTGCTCAACGCGGTAGCACAGCGCTCGAATAGCTGACAACTGCGACCAGACCGCAGCACGCCACGTGAGTCGGCCGGCTTCATGTTTCGAACGGCCGTTCCATCTCGACGTCGTAGACAGAGCCACAGCAGCCGTCGAGGGTCGGGAGCGTCCCAGCGCCCACGAGTCAAATAGATCGGGACGCGGTCTTGACGATCCGTAGGGCACTCTGACTCCTGTCGGGCGCGCAAATGCCATCTTTCTCCGGGGACGGCCCGGGTGGGCAGCGGGGCACCACGACTTCCAGACCGGCATGGGTCGTTACCCAGGCCGCCCCTGATCCCCGATCGCCGCGAGCCGATCACTACCTGCGCTCACCGCCACGATCGCAGGCGCGGTGTTGGTCGTCACCATGTCGACTCCCGCGGCGAGAGCGCGGTCGAACCGGCTCCGCCAGTGCGGTGTGCCGCGATCGAGGGTCCAGACATCGAGGAGCAGCCCGCGCTCGTGGACCATCGCGACCACCTCGCCGAAGTCGTCGTCCAGGAGCCGTTCGAAGGTCTGCAGGCGGAGGTGCATCTCGTGGATTCCGGGCACCAGGTCGAGGAGGGACCCGAAGCGGCGACGGAGGTAGTCGCGCATCGGCACGTCGCGCTGTCGTGCGGCTGGGTCGGCGTCCCGGTAGCCGTAGGCGCCGACGGGCGGGGCGGTTGGATCCACCTCGCCGGGTGCCAGCCAGTCAAAATGGTAGAGGGGGTCGAAGCCGAGTGGGATGTCTGGTGCGACGCGCGCCATCCGGCGGAGATTCGCGTCGGTGCAGCCGGCCAGGACGATCCGGTCCCGGACTGGCTCCAACAGGCCAGCCAGCTCGTCGACGCGCACCCACGGCCAGGGAACGTCGTCCTTGGCATCGATCTCGAATATGGTGCCTTTTGGGCCCGAGCCGAGCAGCACGACCGTCTCGCCAAGGAGGGCCGGGCGGCCGCCCGCCGCGTCCACGGCAATGCCGGCCAGGAGCTCTGCAAGGCCCACCGCGTTCGCAGGGGCTGCGCCGCCATCGGCTCGTTGCAGGTCGTCGTCGTGGAGCAGCACGAAGTCCCGATCGCGCAGCATGCGCAGGTCGAACTCGGCGCGCGCCACGCCGGCCGTCAGGCATTCGCCGATGGCGTCGAGGGAATTCTCCGGGTATCGGCCGGACCACTGGCAAGCGTGGACTTTGAGCGCGACCGGCCCGTGCGGTCCCTCAACGTGAGAAGGCCCGGCCGCCGTGGCGTGGGCTCGGAGCGGCCTCACAGCAGTCGAGCACCACTCTCCGTGTCGAAGAGGTGGAGACGATCGCGGTCGACGACCAGCCGGACCGCGTCGCCGATCTCGGCGTTCACATCGGCGGGGGCGATGACGCTCAGCGTCTGGTCGCCGCATCGCACCGCCACGATCTGCTCGCGCCCGCTCGGTTCGGTCACGTACACCTCGCCGCGGATATCCCCGGATCCATCGTTGGCGCCTGTCAGGCGCATGTGTTCCGGACGGATCGCCAGGGTGGCGTGCGCCGGCAGAGCCTCGGTCGCGGGACTGGTCGCCAGCTCGAAGCGCATCGAGAGGTCCGGGGAGACCAGCCTGGCGGTCCCTTCGCTCCGCTCGACGTCGACCGGGACGAGGTTGATCCGCGGGTCCCCGATGAATTCGGCGACGAACCGGTTGCCCGGCTCGTCGTACAGCTCCTGCGGCGTGGCGTAGGCTTCGAGCCGGCCGTCGTGCAGGAGGGCGACCCGGTCGGCCATGGTGAGGGCCTCCCGCTGGTCGTGCGTGACGAAGACCGACGTGATTCCGATCTCCTTCTGGAGGCGTTTGATCTCGACGCGCATCTCATTGCGCAATCGCGCGTCCAGGTTGCTGAGCGGCTCGTCGAACAGCAGGATATCGGGGCGCTTGACGATGGCACGCGCCAGAGCGACGCGCTGTTGCTGCCCGCCCGAGAGCTGCCCAGGCCTCCGGTCGAGCAGCTCGGCGACCTGCACCAGCTCGGCAGCCTCCCGGACCCGTCGCCCACGTTCCTCGTGGCTGACTCGGGCGCCGACGTCGATTGGAAACGCGATGTTCTGCTCGACGGTCATGTGCGGGTAGAGGGCATAACTCTGGAAGACCATGCCGACTCGCCGCTGGGCCGGCGACAGGTCGTTGACCGGCCGATCGCCGAACGTGATGCTCCCGGCGCTCGGCTGGTAGATGCCGGCGATCAGGAGCAGGGTGGTCGTCTTGCCGCACCCGGACGGGCCGAGCAGGGCGACGAACTCGCCATCGGCGATCTGCAGGTCCAGTGACTCGAGCGCCGTCACCGCGCCGAATCGCTTGGTCAGGCCTTCCAGCATCACCCGCATCGTCGCTCTCCCTAGCCCTTCAGGCCGCCGCCGTAGATCCGCATCAGCCGGTCCTGGGCGACGAAGAACAGGATGAGGATCGGCAGGACGTAATAGAGGCCCACCGCGGTCAGGATGCCGTAATCGACGAAGCGTCCTTCGCCCAGGATCGAGCGCACGAGCGTGCTCAGTGTCTCCTGGGACCCGCTCGGCATGAACACGAACGGGAGCAGGAATTCGTTCCAGCCCTGGACGAACGACAGCAGACCGAGCGCCAAAAGCCCGGGTCGCACCAGCGGCAGCATCACCCGCCACCACGTTCCGAAGCGGCTCGCGCCATCGACGAGCGCTGCCATCTCGAGGTCCCACGGGATCGTGTCGAAGAACCCCTTCATGATCCAGACACCGAACGGAAGCTCGAAAGCGGCCTTGACCAGGATCACGCCGATCAGCTGGTCGTATAGGCCCAGCGCGCGCAGCACGATGAAGGTCGCGATGAGCAGCGTCACGCTGGGGAAGCTGTGCAGCAGCAGGACGCCGGCGAGGAACGTGCGACGACCGGGGAAGCTGAGGCGGGACAGGGCGTAGCCAGCCATCGAGCTGATGAGGACGACGAGCAACGAGGTCGCCCCGGCGAAGACCAGCGTGTTGAAGGTCAACGGGATGATCGACCGACCGCCGAGCTGCGGCACCGTCTCGGGCGCCCACAGAAAGCGCCAGTTGTCGAAGGTGAAGGCGCCGACCGGCCGCAGCCCTTCGACGCGCTCGAAGAACGACGAGTAGATCAGCCAGCCGAACAGGATGAGGATGGGGAGCGACGCGAGTACGAGCGCGAGGGCCGGCAACAGGCTGTTCCAGCGACGGGCGCCTCGGGCGGGAGCCTCATAGCCCATCATCGGGTCAGCCGACCTCGATCTTTGGCTCGCTGACCAGGTCGCGGAAGCGGAACACCCGGAGAAGGATGGCGCTCACCACGACCCCGATCACGACCAGTCCAGCCGCCATGGCGGCGCCGAGCCCGAACTGCAGGTTGCCGAAGTAGCTGTTGAGAGCGGTGTGGAACGCCCAGAGGCTCCAGACCTCGGTGCCGTAGAGACCCGGCCCGCCGTCCGTGGTGAGAAGGATGTACTCGTACGAGGCGATGAGGCTCATCGCCTGGTACACGACGACGAAGAGGATCGGCCAGCGCAGGAGCGGGAGCGTGATACGCCGGACGATCTGCCACGCGTTCGCTCCATCGACGCGGGCGGCCCGGAACAGATCCTGCGGGATGCTCTGGATGGCGCTCGTGAAGATCAGCATGCCGAAGCTGGCGCCGACGAACCCGTTGATCAGGATGATGATCAGCCAGGGATCGGTCGCCAGCCACGCCCGCCCCTCGAGCCCGAACGGACTCGTCAGCTGGTTGATGATCCCGAACGGCGGTGCCGCAGAGGCCCATACCCACAGCAGGGCGTAGACGACCGAGGGAGTGATCCGTGGCAGCAGCCAGAGGGCCCGAAAGACACGGCCGGCGGCGAGCCGCACGTGGACCGTCAGCAGGGCGATCCCGAGTCCGACGAGCACGTTGAATGCAAGCGTGAACGAGACGTAGATCAGCGTGTTGCGAACGATGATCGGGGTGAACGCGCTGCGAGCGAGCAGCTGGTAATTCGCCGCGCCGATCCATTCCCAGCGCGAAAGGCCGGTCGCCGTGGCCGTGTTCGTGAAGCTCAGTGCGAGTGTGATCACGGCGGGAGCGACGAAAAAGACGAGGACGATGGCCACCACCGGCAGCATGAAGAGCAGCGCCGTCGAGTGGCGTCGGATGATCGCGGCGCGGGATCCGGCCACCGGCCGTTCCGCCCGTTCCACCATGCAACTCTCCCGTTGTCCCGCCCGTCGGAGGACGTGTCAACGGCCACCGGCCGCAGGCAAGCCTGCGCCCGGTGGCGGTCGGATCCTTACTCCACGATGAGGTCTTCCCCGAGTTGCGCCTGGAGCTCGGTGATCGCGGCTTCGGCGGCGGCTGGCGGCTGGAACTCGGCAGCCTCGACCGCCGAGAGGAACCGGAAGAGCACCTCGTCGTACGTGCCGAACTTGGGATGGTTCGGGATGAACGTGGTGTGGTCGACCATGTAGGTGGTATCGAGCAGGAACTGGTCGGCGGCGTACGTCGGATCGGTCGCCTGGGAGGTGAGGATCGCCAAGTGGGCGCTCGCGACCGAGTGCCGCGAATTCAGCTCCGGCGTCGTGGCATGGCGGATCAGCCGATAGGCGAGTTCAGGCTGCTTGCTGTTGGCGGTCACCATGTACACAAGCGGATGCGAGAGCGTGATCGGCTTGCCGCCGGCCTCGGCGGCGGGGATGAGCATGAATCCGACGTTCTTCTCGAGGTCCGCCGCGGGCACCTTGTAGGTCGCCTGCCAGTCCTTCCACGTCCACGTGCCGGCGTTGTAGAAGAGGACCTGGCCCGCCGTCACCGTCTCGTGCCACTGCCGGGCGTCCGTGCCCAGGAAGTTCTTGGGCGTGATCTTCGACGTATTCACGGCGTCGTAATGGAGTTGGAAATAGCGTTCGAGCGCGGCTTTGGTGATGACCAGCTTGCCGGACGCCTCGTCCTGCATCCTGCCGCCGTGGAGGAAATAGAACATGTAGAAGTCGTTGCCACGGGTGGGCCGGTGATACCAGCCCTTGCCCTCTCCAACGACTCCCTTCGCGATCGCCTCCGTCGCGGTCGCGACCAGATCGCCCATCGTCCACGCTCCCTGGCGGACGCGATCCGGGAGGCCGTCGATGTCGGCCTGCGACCAACCGAGCTTGAGGAGGAGATCCTTGCGGTAGTACATCGGCCGCGCCTCGGTGTCCTGGGGTACGGCATACGTCACTCCTTGGAGCTCCATCGCCTTCCAGAGCACGTCGATAACGTCATCGATCGGGTACTTCTGCAAATGGTCGTCAAGCTTGACCACGTACCCTGCCGCCGCCCACGGGGCCATGTCCTCGTGACCAGCCAGGACGATGTCCGGCGCTTCACCGGCCTCGGCCGCCAGGGTGAACTTCTGCTTGAAGTCGGACCACGAACCGCCGCTCTCGAAGGATGCCTCGACCTGCACCCGCTGGTTCGAGCCCTCGCTCTCGAGTGCGGTGTTCAGGGCGCTCGCCGCATCGATCAAGTTGTCGCGCCGATTGAAGGACGGAGCATCGGGGCCGATGGTCCAGGCCCTCAGGTTCACGACCTCCCCGCCGCTGACCGCTTCGGAGGTGCGCGTCTCTACGTTCGCACTCGGGGCCGGAGCTGCCGACCCGGGCGCTCCGCTCTGGGTCGGCGTTGTCGCACAGGCGCCGACCAGGAAGATGACACTCAGCAGGACGACCGTCGCCCGGCGGAGCCGATGCGTGATCATGGCCGGTTCCTCCTCTGCGCTACAACGCTTGCGCAAGCCGCCCGAGGTGCCTGCTGAGACGGCGATGCTACTCTCCCTGACGGGTCAAGGCAATCGATTCCGCAGATACCTATCATGGGCTGATGGACTCGCTCGACGGCCCTCCGCCGGCACCTTCGCCCGCACCCAATGTTGTTCTCATCGTCGCCGATGACCTGGGATTCTCCGACCCGGGCTGCTACGGCGGCGAGATCCGTACGCCAACCCTCGACCGCCTGGCGTGCGAGGGGGTGCGTCTCACGCAGTTCTACACGAGCGCTCGATGCAGCCCGTCGCGTGCGTCGCTGCTCACCGGCCTTC
>JBPCLD010000072.1:0-7903 GCA_051003655.1 Candidatus Limnocylindrales bacterium
GCTGTGTGGCTCAGCTGTCCGAGTTGCAGACCGTTCCGTCGGCCGGTGTCGCCAAGGTAAGCAGGTATGCCCGGGTGATGCGTCGCACGCAATCGCTGAACGGCTGGCTCGTATGGCCGTCGCCTTCTCGCGTCACGAGGACGGCCGAGGATAGCTGTGCTGCTACCGCCTGACCCCATTCATGTGGCGTCGAGGGGTCGCCAGTCGCGGCGAGGACGAGGGGATGGCTCTCGCTGCTGGCATCGCTGGGGCCCCTAGTCTTCGTCAAGCACAGGGTCGCTGACACCGACCTCGAGTGCGTCCGTGTCGGGCGCGTGTGCGGACGGAACGAACGGGATCGCGAGCTCGATCGGTCGCCGCCCGGTCGTCTTGCCGTCGCCAGCCACCAGCTCGACGGTCGCTTCGATCGCCGCGACACCGGCGATGGTCGTGATCACCGAGCAGTAGCGCACGACGCTGAGCCGGATCACGCGCGCCATGACCGGAACAGTTAGCTCGTCGGCCGCGACTCGGAAATGGAGCGCGACCCTCGTGTAGGTCCACGGCGGATCGGGTTGCTGATGCCCTTCGATCGTCACGTCGAGTGAGGCGATCTGCGCGCGGCGCTTGCGCAGGATCTCCACCACGTCCCACGCCGCGCACGCCCCCGCGCCGGCGAGCAACAGCTCGGTGGCGCTGAACCCGGTCGGTGCCGCGGTCGAGCCGGACTCGTGCGGTGCGTTGATCGTGATCGTCCGGTTCGCATGGGTTCCGAGCGCGACGAATCGCTCTTCGGCTTTGTCCCAGGAAACGGTCACGGTTCTCAATGGCTTGATCGATGGCCGCGTTGGGCGCAGCGTCCGGCTACTCGCCGATGACCGACCAGATGAAGCCCATGAAAAGGAAGATGCCCACGAACATTCCGACCATCGCCGGCGAGCCGTTCTGTTGTGGCCCGAGTCCGAGACTGGCCAGGAACGCCATCCCCACGCCCCAGAGCACCAGCAGGATGACGAAGATCCAGCGCCCGTTGGGGCCAGTGATGCCGCGCGCCCAGCCTGTGAAGCGCTGGGACGGGACCAGGGCGACCTTGAGGATGATGAGCGCCATCACCGACGCGATCAGGATCGAGCCCAGCAGCGCGATCGGATGGAGGATCAGCTGGAGGAACCCGGCGAACAAGGAGATGACGACCACGCCGGTCAACGCGAGCGCAAACAGGATCGCGAACGTCTTCAGGCGCTGCATCGAGCGCGAGTCTAGCAAAGGGAGGATGCCCCGACGGACGGGCTACTTGCGCTTGCGGGCAAGGTATGATCTGGTTTCTATCCAGACTGCATAAGGAATATGCAGTGCCCACAAGGAGGCGCGGGGATCCGCCAGCGCGGATACCCGGGGACGACGCACTGCAGCGGCCGCAGGCCGATTGCGGAGACAACAGTTCGAGGCTCGAGCGACTTGGAACTAACAGTCGGCGAAGAGACGTACATAAACCATCGGGATCCGGCTCGGCGGCTTGGCCCGGACGGCAGGCCACAGGTCAGCCGACGTGCGCCCTTGTGGGCCGACGTTCCCGACGAGAAGTGGAACGACTGGCGTTGGCAGCTGTCGAACCGGGTCAACGAGCTGGGCGAGATCGAGCAGATCCTCAATCTGACCGATGACGAGCGCGAAGGTTTGTCGGCACCCGACAAGTTCCGCGTGGACATTACGCCCTACTTCATCAGCCTGATCGACCCCGACGACCCGGCCGACCCGATCCGTAAGCAGGTCATCCCCCTCGGCCGCGAGCACACCGCGTTCACCGGCATGATGGAGGACTCGCTCGCCGAGGACCGCCATTCCCCGGTTCCTGGCCTGGTGCACCGCTACCCCGATCGCGTGCTGATGCTGGTCACCACTCAGTGCGCCAGCTACTGCCGCTACTGCACCCGCTCGCGGATCGTCGGTGACCCAACCCAGAACTTCAACTCACGCGATCACGAGGCCCAGCTCGAATACCTGCGCCGAACTCCCCAGGTACGCGACGTGCTGATCAGCGGCGGTGACGGCCTGACGCTGGCGCCCAAGCTGTTCGAAAAGATCATCCGCGGCCTGCGCGACATCGCGCACATCGAGATCATCCGCATCGGATCACGCGTGCCTGTCTTCCTGCCCCAGCGCGTCGACGACGAGCTGTGCGAGATGCTGGCCAAGTACCACCCGATCTGGATGAACCTGCACTTCAACCACGCCAACGAGATCACCCCCGAGGTGGCTCGCGCGGTGGACAAGCTGACGCGGGCAGGTATCCCGGTCGGCAACCAGTCTGTGCTGCTTGCCGGCGTGAACGACTGTGTCAACATCCAGCGCGACCTCGTTCATCGCCTCGTCGAGATGCGCGTCCGGCCCTACTACATCTATCAGTGCGACCTGGTCGAGGGCTCGGGACATTTCCGCACGCCCGTCGGCAAGGGCCTCGAGATCATGGAGGGGCTGCGCGGCCATACCAGCGGCTATGCCATCCCGACCTACGTGATCGACGCGCCCGGCGGCGGCGGCCAGATCCCGATCATGCCCAACTACCTGATCAGCTACTCCGACCACAAGGTCGTGCTGCGCAACTACGAGGGCTACATCACCACATACGAGGAGCCGCTCCAGTACGAGCAGCACGACAAGGCCAGCTGCAAGGCATGCCAGTCGGCACGCCAGGAGCCCGGCCAGTCAGGCGTTTACGGCCTGCTCCAGGGCGAGCGGATGTGGATCGAGCCGACCAACTTTGCCGAGGTGCACTCACGCGGCAATCTCGAGCCGCACCGGCTCCAGCAATCCGACAAGTGGAAGCCGTACGGCGTCGGTGCTATCGAGGGAACCGCCCGTGCGGCGCTGCCGGTGCTGCCAGTGCTGCCGTCCGCGGCCACGAACGGCCAGGGGAATGGCGCGAACTCCGAGCCCGGCGAAGAGCCGCGGCCGCGCGACGGCGAGCCGACGGGCTCGGCGCACGGGGAGCTGCTCTAGCATCTGAGCCTGGTCACACATTTGGCGGGGCCGACCTGGTGCTGGTTAGTTTGCGATCGATCCTTCGATTTCCGCTCGTCTTGTTCGCGTTCGTGGTCGACCAGCTGCGGCGTCTTCCCGGCGCTCGGCAGATCGAGCGGCGGACGCCCTGGGTTGTCTCGGCTTTGATGCTCGCCGCCCTCGTTGCGCTGTCCGTTTGGATGGCCCAACGCTCGCCGCAGCGCATCACGTTTCCCGAGCTTGTCGCCGGCAAGCTGTCCCGGATGCAGACGTGGATCATCGTGAGTGGCGAGCTGAACGCGGCGCCTATACCGACTACTCAATATCGGTAC
This sequence comes from Candidatus Limnocylindrales bacterium, assembly GCA_051003655.1. Lineage (GTDB taxonomy): Bacteria > Chloroflexota > Limnocylindria > Limnocylindrales > CSP1-4 > JALYGJ01. The sequence goes on from JBPCLD010000072.1 coordinate 3,312, forward strand.
ACGCTGACCGATCCCGCTGTACCGAATGCCGTCCTGACCGTGGAGAGCCAGGTTGAGCTCGCCGTCGGGCAGACAACGGTGAGTGGCACGATCGTGGGCGGAGCATCGAGGGCGCAGGACGACTTCGGATGGGTCGGCCAGCTGCGCGCCGATTCGGTGCTCGCAAAGGAGCCGGATCCGCCGTGGATCGCGATCACCCTTGCAGCCGTCGGGCTGTTCATCGGCTTCGGCAGCCGAACCTTCTATCCGCAGTACTTCCGTCGCGTGCCGCGCGTCGTGGACCCTGAGACGAAGACGCTGCAGGTTGGCGTCCGCCGCGACTGGCCGTCATCGGGCGGCAACGGCCAAGTCGTGCCCGGCACAGTCTCTCTGCAACGTGGAGAACCGGTCGAGCTACGCTTAGGCAGCGAAAGCCAGCAGGTACGCCTTCACTCCGCGCACTCCAGCGTCGAGGCGGGCGAGCTGCACCGGCTCTTCAGCTCCGAGCCGGCGCTGATCCTTCGCCCTTCGACCGGCCAGGTCACCGTCAGTTTCGCTTCGCCCAATGACCGCGACGCAGCCTTCGCCGCGCTCATTGCCGACGTGATGACTCCCCGGGTCCTGGGGAACCGGTAACCAGCCGCCGCCCGGCTCGCCGACTATGAGGGCATCCATGTACTCCTCGATCCGGGCAGTGAACAGACTTCCCGCCGAAAGCGTGTTTCGAGTAGCAAACCCGGCGGGATAGCCGAAGGTACCTGGATTCACACCCTGCAGCGCCGGTATCCTTGGCCGGCGACCATGTGCGCTACCAGTTTCTGAGGGGGACTCCATGAATCCGATGTATCGCCGCGTCGTTGCGATGCAGGCTGCCCTGATCGTGATCGCGCTTGGTGCGCCGGCGGCCATGGCGTCGCCGAGCTTCCACGTCGACGAGTTGCGGCTCGCGGGCGAGCGCACGTCTGCAAATTCTGGCCAAGCGGGCGGCGTTGCGCCGGCACCCTGCTCTGATTCGGCCCACAGGGAGCTCGGCGGCACTTGGCTGGGTGGGTCGTACTCCTGGGCCTTTCACGCTTCGTCCACTCCGTCATACCTTGCCAGGGCGGACGTTCGCGCCGTTCTCAGGAGGTCCTTCACCAACATCACGTCCGCGCGCAACGACTGCGGCATGCCCGACAAGGTTTCCGCCACGCACTCATTCCTCGGGGCTACAGGCACGCGCGCACGATGCGGCCGCCGCGACTTCCAGAATGTGATTGGGTTCGGACGGCTGGAGTTCGGCGTCCTGGCCGTCACCTGCTACTGGAGGGCTAACGGCCGCATCGTCGAGGCTGACATCCGAATCAACTCACGCGAGCGCTGGTCGCTGTCGATGTCTGATTGCGTCCATGAGCTGATGCTCGAGGCGGTGATCACGCACGAGGCCGGCCACGTGTTTGGCTTGGACCATGTCGGGGAGGGCAAGCACGGGCGGCTGACTATGAGCCCATTCCTCGATGGACCGTGTCAGTTGAACGAGGTAACCCTCGGGCGCGGAGACGTTCTCGGGCTCGAGGCTTTGTACTGATACGACCGGACGGCTATCCAGCATTCGATCGCGAGACGCTCGACCTTCTTGATCAGCGTCGCGAGGTCGACATCCAGACGGTTCGGCTCGACGGCCGAACGTACTGGACGCGGATCTGGATCGTGGTCGACGGCGATGGGGTCTATGTGCGCTCAGTACGTGGTGATCGCGGCCACTGGTATCAGTCGGCTAGCGAGAGACCCCACCAGGTTGCGTTGCGCGCAGCCGGCAGGGTGATCCCAGTCCGAGCCGTGCATGCCGCGGACGAAGAATCGATCCGCATTGCGAGCGCCGGTTTCGAGGCGAAATACAGCCGGAGTAGAGCCTCGCTACTTTCCATGGTTCAGCCGAACACGCTCGAAACAACCCTACGTCTCGAGCCCCGTTAGGCTCCTGTCACGGTGACCTTGCTGCTTCGCGACGTATCCGGGTTACCCGATCCCGACCTTCGGCCGCCCATGATCGCCGAAGCCGGCGATCCTTTCGCGTCGTTGCGGGTCGCCCACCTGATTGCCCGAATTCCGCGCGGTGAGCCTCTCCGGCTCCGCGACCTGGTCGATCGCCTGAACGCCGACTACCTTGACTGGTCCTTCTCGCGATCAGTCGTCGCCGCCGTCGTCGTACAGCTTCAATCGAATTGGACGGCCGATTTCCGAAGCCAGCAAGGCTTCGAGCTCGCCAGCGGACCAACTGGCGACGAGCTGACCCTCGAGGACAGCGCACGGATCGAGCCCTGGCTCGTACGCCAGGTGGAACGCTTGGCGGCCGAGTGCCAGGAACGGCTGAAAGCGTTTGCCCGTGACGAGGGCGCCGTTCCGTAGCAAGATCGGCGCGGGTCACCCGCGCCAGCGGGAGACTCGCGACGATGGCGCAGCAGCGGCCGAAGGCCGACTGCGGAGGTGACTTCGTAGCAAGTCGACGCGCGTGCACGGCCGAAGGCCGACTGCGGCAATGTTAGGCCAGCCCAAGCGCCTCATACGTCCCGTGGATGGCCTCTGCCTCGGGGCCACGGTCGGGCGCCCACTGGTTCGTGAAGAACACGATGACGAGGCCGGCCCCGGGGTCGATCCACAGGCGCGTCCCCGTCGCACCGCCATGCGAGACCACACCGGCCGATCCTGGGAGGTCGCGCATCAGCGTGGGCTTGCCCCAGGAGAGGCCGAAGTGGACCGGTTTCTCCTCGCCATCGAAGACACCCGGCAGTCCCCGGAGATGGTCCTGCATCATGACTTCGATCTGATTTGGCGACAGGGGTACGTGGCGCTCTCCAATGCGCTCGGGACGAAGCGTTGCCGCGCCGAACCGCAGCAGATCGTCGAGCGTTCCGAACAGGCCCCCACCGGGAACAGCTGCGGCGGCCAGGTAGCGCAGCACGATGAAGCGGATCAAACGGTTGTCCACCCCAACGCCATGGACAGCAACGACCGGCCGGCGCGATCGGCGCGGGTCGAACGTGGACTGCATCCCGAGCGGCTCGAACATCCGCTCGCGCAGGTAGTCGGTGTAGCGGGCGCCGGTCAGTCGTTCGACCAGCTTGGCCAGAACGTAGAACGTCGTGGTGCAGTACTCGTAGCGGGCGCCGGGCTGGAAGTTCAGCGGCGCTTCGAGGGCCATCTCCGTCATCCGCGCAGCAGATGGGCGACTGCGCCGAATCACGTCGGGCGCAACATCGGGAACCCCCGACGTGTGCGTCAGGAGGTGCCATGGTGTCACCTCGGCCTTGCCCGGGTGCGAAGCAAACGACGGCAAATATCGAGCTACCGGGTCGTGGAGCGAGATGAGGCCATCGTCCACCAGCTGCATGAATGCGGTCGCGAATATCGGCTTGGTGACCGACGCGAGGAAGAAGAGGCTGTCACGGCTCAGGCCGCGCGCATCGGTCGAGAAGGTTTCACTCCTGATCTCGCCTTCGGCGTCGCCGATGGCCAGAGCGGCCGCGGGCAACGCGCCGGACTGAACCCGCTCGCGCAGTCGGTTGAAAACCTCGTCAAGCCTTGCCGGCTCACTTCGAAGGTCCTCTGTCGTTCGAGCGCCCTCGGGTCGACCGCTCTCGGCAATGGCTGTCATCTGGCTGACGATAATCGTCGTCCCGATGAATCGCTCTCAACTGATCGCCGACACGCGCCGGCTGGTCGCCGAAGGCGAGCGACTCCAACGCGCCCCGAGCATCGCAGCGTTGCGCGTGTGGCTGAAGCTGTCCGACGACCTGTTGAGCCGGGCGTGGGGTCAGATGGATCGCTATCACCTTGCCTGGCTGATGGTCGGACGGAGCGGTGCCGTCCGCGGCCGACGGATGAGCGCCGAAGAGGAGGAGGCCTACGTGCGCGACGTCGCGACGCAGAAGACGGCCGCTCTCCGGATGAGCCTGAAGGCGGTCGAGGAACAGAACATGCCCTTCGTTGGCGAGGACCCAGGGTCGAGCTAGATCCGCCTGATCTCATCGAGCGGCACGACGAACACCGTCGCTCCGCCGTGTGTCACCTCGGTCGGCAGCCAGTTGGCGTCGATGCCTCCCAATGGCTCAGCCGGAACGTTCTCTGTCCGCGAGCTGCAGTTCTCCTCGATGAGACGCATGGCCGCGGGTACCTGTTCGTCCCCCACTCCGATGTAGAGCATCGTGTTGCGCGCCTGGAGAAAACCGCCGCGCGACGGGACCTCGGTGACGCGCAGCTCCGCGCGGCGCAGCGCTTCGACCAGCTGGCCGGCGTCCTGTGCGTGGACTATCGCGATGAGTAGCTTTGCCATGGCCGAATCATCGCGCCCCGCGCCACGCCATGAAGGCCATGGCCGCAACCGCACCCGCGTGGCTGATCCCGGCTGCTTCATAGAGGCCACCGAAGTACTCCGCCAATCCGTCGACCGTCATGCGTTCGAGCAGGTTGGTCCCGGCCTCCTGGTAGAGCAGTTGGCTGAGGAGATAAGCGACGGCGATGCCGAAGAACCACGCTCCGATCGCGAGCACGCTGGCCATCAGTTGGACGCGTCGGGATGATGGGTGCGGACGCCGCCCCCACGCCCCCCTGGCCGTGGCAGCGCCGATGAACAT
>JBPCLD010000073.1:0-3861 GCA_051003655.1 Candidatus Limnocylindrales bacterium
GTCGGGGATCTCGCGAATCTTGGCGCGCAGGTCGTCAGCGGACACTTCTGGTGGGTTACCTCGGGTGGGCACGCGGCGCGTATCAGAGCCGCGCGTCAGTCTAGCGCAGCCCCAGTCGTCGGCTCGATGCAATCGGATATCGTGCGCGCGCTCAGGTCGGCTGGAGGGATGATGTCGTTTCGCGCTCCGTTCGCCGCTCTCCTCGCTGTCTTCGCAATGGCGTGTGTCAGCGTGGCGTCAGGGGCCTCCGATCGAGGCTGACCACGGGCCAAGCCCGACGGTCGCCATCGCCTTAAGACGCCCGAATCGCGGCGCGTATGGTTCGCGCACGCAGTCGGCAGGCCCGCAACCTGATCGGAACAAAGGCTGACGGCACGAGCGACCTGGGCAACAGCTTGGACGGCGTGCGCATCGAGAGCCTCTCCAACATCGTCGGCGCGACAGGCGCGGGCAACGTGATCGTCGGCAACGGCAACAACGGGGTGCTGCTGATCGGCGACGACGCACGCTCGAACGTGATCCGCAGCAACAACATCACGGCGAACGACCAGCACGGGGTCCTCGCCAGGAAGGGACCGAACGACGTACTTGGCAACATCATCGTCGGCAACTTCGAAGCGGGGGTACTGGTGCTCTCGTCTGCCTCGCAGGTGAAGATCATGGGCAATCAGATCTTCGCCAACGGTGAGGTGGGCATCGACCTTGCCGGCGGGCTGCAGTTCAGTAGCGGCGTGACGGTGAATGACACGGACGACCCGGACACGGGATCAAACGGGCTCCAGAACTTCCCAGTCTTGACGTCGGCAGTGAAGAGCAACCAGACGAATATCACCACGGTCGCAGGTTCGCTCAACAGCAACGGCAGCACTGACTTCACCATCGAACTGTTCCGCGTCCTCGCCGATCCATCCGGTTACGGGGAGGGACTGGAACTCATTGGGAGCAAACAGATCAGGACGAGCTCAGGCGGCGACCGCAACTTACCTTCGTAGTCGGCACCCTCACGCTTGGTGAGGCGGCGACGGCGACTGCGACGTCCGCTGCTGGCAATACGTCGGAGTTCGCTAGAACGTCACGGTGGTACCAGGACAGTAACCGCGACCCGCTCTCCGACCTGACCGGCCGCGAGCTCGAGGTCCTGGCTTTGCTCGCCGAAGGCCGTCCACCCAGGGTGTTCATACTCTGAGCGCCAAACGCCATGCGGCCGGTCGCTCCATGCGCGTGGCCAGCCGCTCCACGATGGCGCGCGTCGTCTGCCACGCAGTTGGGGCATCGCGCGCCACCCGGATGCGAATCTGGTTCGAGCCGTAGGTCAGGCCACCAGCGGGCACACCCGGCAGCCGGTCCGACGGACCCGTCGGGGCGAGGGCGCGCATGGCCGCCGAGCGTGACCAGTCGGCCTGGAAGCGAACTATCAGCTCATGACCCTCGCGTGCGAGTGACGCGATGCCGGCCGCTTCGGCGGCGATCCGCAGCCGTGCGACCTCCAATAGTCGTTCGACAGGCGCAGGCAGGGCCCCGAAGCGGTCGGTGAGCTCGGCGCGGATCGTCTCGACCTCCGAGTCGACCGCTGTCCGGCCGAGGCGGCGGTAGAGCTCGAGCTTCTGTGGCTCCTCGGCCACGTAGTCGTCGGGCAGGTAGGCATCCACCGGCAGATCGATGACAGTCTGAGCGCGCGGCCGGATCGGCTCGCGATCTTCTCTCACCGCCTTCTGCTCCTCGACAGCCTCTGCCAGCAGGCGGGTGTAGAGATCGAAGCCCACGGCCGACAGGTGGCCGTGCTGCTCCGCGCCGAGGATGTTGCCGGCCCCGCGAATCTCGAGGTCTGACAGCGCGATCTGGAAGCCGGCGCCAAGCTCTGAGGCGTTGAAGATCGCCTGGAGCCGCTTGCGAGCGATCTCGCTCAGCTGGCCGCGACGGCGGTAGAGCAGGTAGGCATAGGCGCGGCGGGAGGATCGGCCGACCCGGCCGCGGAGCTGATAGAGCTGCGCGAGACCAAGGGCGTCGGCGCGATCGATCACGATCGTGTTCGCGTTGGGAATGTCCAGCCCGGACTCGATGATCGTTGTGCACACCAGGACGTCGTGCGCGCCGCCAGCGAACGCGAGCATCACGCGCTCTAGCACGCCCTCGCCCATCTGGCCGTGCGCTACAACGATGCGCGCCTGAGGCAGCAGCTGGCGGAGCTGTTCGGCCTGGGCCTCGATCGTCTCCACGCGGTTGTGCACGAAGAACGCCTGCCCGCCACGGTCGAGCTCGCGCAGGATCGCGTCGCGCACCAGGCCCGCCGACGCCTCGGCAACGCGTGTCTGTATCGGCAGGCGATCCTCGGGCGGGGTCTCGATCACGCTCATGTCGCGAACGCCGGCCAGGGCGAGGTTCAGGGTGCGCGGAATCGGGGTGGCCGACAGCGTCAGCACGTGGACCTCGGTGCGCATCTGCTTCAGGCGTTCCTTGTGGGCAACTCCGAAGCGCTGCTCCTCGTCGACAACGACCATCCCGAGATTGCGAAACTGGATGTCCTTCGATAGCAGCCGATGGGTCCCGATGATCAGGTCGACCGACCCCGCTGCCAGCCCAGCCACTATCTCGCGTTGCTGGTCCAGGGGAACGAAGCGGCTGAGCATCCGGACGGTGAACGGATAGGCCGCGAAGCGCTGGCGGAACGTTTCGAGGTGCTGGGCGGCGAGCACCGTAGTTGGCACCAGTACGGCGACCTGCATCCCGTCCGCGATCGCCTTGAAGGCCGCGCGCAGCGCAACCTCGGTCTTGCCGTAACCGACGTCGCCGACCACCAGCCGGTCCATCGGCCGTCCGCGCTCCAGGTCCGCCTTGACCTCTGCCGTCGCGCGCAGCTGGTCAACCGTTTCCTCGTACGGGAAGGCGGCTTCCATCTCCTGCTGCCACGGCGAGTCCGAGCTCATCGGTCGGCCGTGGACGCGTTCCCTCGACGTGTACAGCTCGAGCAGATCCTTGGCGAGGTCGGTGACCGCCTTTCGGACGCGCGTCTTCGTGCGCTGCCAGTCCCCGCCGCCGAGGCGCGAGAGGCGCGGGTTCTCGCCTCCGGCGTAGCGGGAGACGCGCTCGATCTGCTCCACTGGGACCCAGATCCGCCCGCCTTCAGCAAACTGCAGCTCGAGGAAATCGCGTTCTTCGGTGCCATCACCACCGGCTGTTCGGCGGGCCATGCCCCCATAGCGGGCAATCCCATGGTCGATGTGAACGACGAGAGCGCCTGGCTGGAGGCGCTCGAGAAGGTCCTTGGGCACGACGCGGCGCAAGACGCGCGGACGGCGCACGCGCACGGTTCCGAACAGCTCGCGGTCGGTGGCCAGGACGACGTTTTCCGGTCCGCCGGCGAAACCTGAGTTGAGGCTGCGCTCGATGAGCGCGAGACCGCCCGGCGGTGGGACTTCATTGAGCGTTGCCGTCGGGGCGGCGACGATGTCGGCCTCGGCGAATATCTCCGACAGGCGGGCGGACTGGTCTGATGCCATGACCACTCGAAGGCCCTCTCGCCGCCAGCGCTTGACGGTCTCGGCGAGGTCGCCGATCGGCGACGGCGGCAGGACGGGTTCGTGCCAGCCGAAGGGATTGCCGCCAGGGGGCGCCTCGTCGACCTCGCTCTCCCAGGTGAGCTCCAGCGTCCGTGCCGCGTTCAGCCGCGCCTTCCAGTCCCGCCTGTCGAGGTATGTCCGTGGCCACGACTTGGGCAGCGTTCCGGCTCGTTCGAGCTCCGAACGGCGTTCGTCCGCCTGGGTCCATAGGAAGTCGGAGGAGGCGGCGACGTCCCCGGGCTCGTCGATGAGCCAGATCGCGTCGCCGATGTGGTCAAGACCTGTGGACGGTGCCAGGTGGCCG
>JBPCLD010000074.1:0-5919 GCA_051003655.1 Candidatus Limnocylindrales bacterium
GGGAGGGCGCACTGTAATCCTTGGTCGCCCTTGTAGTCGAGCCCATATCGCGACCCGACTAGCCAATCAACCTGGGTGACTGCTGAGTCGGATCACGCATGGCTGCCCATGGAGACTTGTCTCGAAAGGCACGCTTGGCCGAGGCGGTATCGCCTCCATCATTAGGGTGCGCTCAGTCGACCACGTAGCGGGTACAACGGGCATCGATCAGTTTCCGCACAGCGCTGCTATCGAACAGAGGCGCCGCCCCTACCGATGAGGGCAATATGGCGCGCTTGAGGCGCTATCCGGATTGCCGGTTCAGGGTTCTATCGGTCGCCTTCCAGCATGGCTAAGGATGCGAGCCATATCGAGGTGCCAGCCTTGGCCGCAGGGCCATCGACGCGGCTATTGGACGACGGGCAGGCTTCGACCGTTGCCTGGGACACCGCGACCCGATGCCGCCAACCCAGCGGCGAATATCTCGGCGATGTCCTGAACCTGGACGCCGTCGCCGGTCACGCCCGCATCGGCAACACCGTCGCGCATCATCGTCAGGCAGAACGGACAGGCCGTGGCAACCGCCTCGGCGCCGGTCGCCAGGGCCTGCCGTGTTCGCTCGGCGTTGATCCGCGTGCCGCGGCTTTCCTCCATCCACATGCGGCCACCTCCAGCGCCGCAGCAGAAGGTCTGCTTGCCGTTCTTCTCCATCTCCAACAGCTCGATGCCCGGCACCGCGCCAAGAACCTCGCGAGTCTCCGAGATCACGCCGTTGTACCGAGTCAGGTAGCACGAGTCATGGAGCGTCACGCTCTTGGAGCGCTGGTCGTCCACGCGGAGCCGCCCCTCCCCGATCAGTCGGGACAGGAACTGCGAGTGGTGGACTACGTCGTACGCGCCGCCGAGCTGGCCGTACTCGTTGCCGATCGTGTTGAAACAGTGCGGACAGGCGGTGATGATGGTCTTCGGCCGGTACCGATTGAGCGTCTCCACGTTCCCGCCGGCCAGCATCTGGAACACGTACTCATTGCCCATCCGGCGTGCCGGATCGCCCGTGCACGACTCCTCCTGGCCCAGTACGGCATATTTCACGCCGGCGGCTTCGAGACAGGTGACCACCGCCCGTGCCACGCGGCGGTTACGGTCGTCGAACGACGCTGCGCAGCCGACCCAGTACAGGCACTCCAGATCTGCGACGGCGTCGGGTCCGCCCGACTCGACCACGGATGCAGCCGTCGGCACTGCGAAGGGCAGCCCGCGAGCCCAGTCCAGCCGCGAAGACTGCGGCTGGCCCCAGATGTTCGAGTAACGCTCCATGTTGGTGAACGACGAGGTCAGCTCGGCCGGAAACCGCGATTCCTCGAGCACGAGGTTCCGGCGCAGGCCAACGATCTTGTCGACGTGCTCGATCATCACCGGGCAGGCCTCCACGCAAGCGCCGCAGGTGACGCAGTCCCAGACGGCGTCGTACGGGATCGCGGTGTCCACCACCGGCTGAGCGAGGCCGTCGAGCTCCTTGGCCGGCTTGATCCACGGGATGATCGAGACTCCCTGCTCGGAATCGACGGCCATCTCGCGGATGCCCATGATCATCGTCTTGGGGTTGAGCGGCTTGCCAGTCGCCCACGCCGGGCAGGCCTCCTGGCAGCGCCCACACTCGGTGCACGTGAACCCGTCGAGGAGGTCCTTCCAGGACATGTCCTCGATCGTCTTGATGCCGAAGCGCGCGTCCTCGGCCTCCAGGTCCATCTTGGGCAGCTCGCCACGCGGCCGCATCTTGCGCAGCGCGGCGTTGAAGAACGCAGTGACGATGTGCAGGTGCTTCGAACGCGGCAGGTAGATCAGGAAGCCGCTCACCAGCGCAACGTTGGCCCAGAAGAAGAGGTTGTAGCCGCTCGACAGCCACGCAGTGGGCAGGATCGCATCGAGAACCAGTCCAAGCGGGGTCGCCGCGACAGCCCAGCCCGCGTCAGGGTCGCCATACGCGACGATGCGGAATGCTTCGGCGAACCACTCGGTCACGACCACGCCGCCGATCAGCAGCAGGATGACAATGCCGTCGCGCGACAGAGTGGTGCGCCGCGGGTATTTCCACACCAGCCGCCTGAAAAGCGCATACGCCACGGCGACAAGCACCGTCAGTACGAACATGTTCTGGCCGAGGAGAAGCAGGCGCCACAACCAGCCGTCGAGGGGCACCCGGACGACCGCCTGGATGAGGCCAAACGCGACCCGGTCGGCCGTTCCGACGGTTAGGACCACGAAGCCCCAGAAGATCGCTGCATGGAGCAATCCGGCATCCGGATCGCGGAACATCCGTACCTGGGCGATGGCGTAGACGAACAGCGATTGGACGCGGCCGGGCTCATCCCCTACCGGCGCAGGCCGAGCGAAAGCGAAGATCCGCAGGTGACGCGCCATCAGCAAGCCGAAGAGGATCACTGCCGCCACGAACAAGACTGGCGCGAACGGATAGAACGGGATCTGTTCGGGCATCAGCGGGGTTCTGTGTGTGCTTCCGGGTGCTGCGTTCTGCCGCCAAGCGTCTCCAGGGCATGCTCGAGGATTCCCTCGATCGCCGCCAGAGAGTCGAGCGCACCACCCGGGCTGCCCGGCGTAGCGACCACCAACGTCGAACCGAGGGCGCCGGCCATGCTGCGCGACAGGTCTGCCATGGGCGTCTTGCTTCGTCCGTACGCGCGCATCTGCTCGCCGAACCCCGGGATCTCGTAGTCGAGCAGGCCGTGGAACGTTTGAGGCGTCCGGTCACGCGGGCCGAGGCCGGTTCCCCCGGTGCTGACGACGAGATCGAACCGGTCGCTCGCCTTTGCAACCGCCATGGCGATGTCATCGGTTTCGTCCGGGACCGCCTGTCTCTCCACCGCGAAACCGAGCTCGGCGAGACGTACGGCGAGTGCATCCCCGCTTGCGTCTTCGCGCGTGCCGGCGTCGACGCCGTCACTGATCGTCAGCACGAGCGCCGTCCGCGTCATCCGGCGCTTCGCCTCCTAAACGAGCGCGGTTTGACAGCGGGTGGGGCCGAAGGCCGGGTCGCATCGGGGGCTGACTCCGGACGGCGCCACTCCCCCGACTTTCCGCCCGACTTCTCGAGCAGCCTGATGTCGCGTATGTGGGCGCCGCGGTCGACGCCCTTGACCATGTCGTAAACGGTCAATGCCGCCACGCTTGCTGCGGTCAAGGCCTCCATTTCCACGCCGGTCGGGGCCACCGTCGCCGCCGTGGCTCGGACCCGCAGGCCGCTGGTTGCGCGTTCGGGCGTTATCTCGACTACGAGGTCCGTCAGGGCGATCGGATGGCAGAGCGGTATGAGCTCCGCGGTTCGCTTGGCGCCCATCACGCCCGCCATCTCGGCCACCGTCAGGACGTCGCCCTTGCCGATCTGCCCGTCGATGATCGCGGTGAGCGTCTCCTGCTCAACGCTGACGAATGCCTCGGCCACGGCCCGGCGCGCCGTTGACGGCTTGTCGCTGACATCAACCATGCGCGGCCGGCCGCTGCGGCTGACATGGGTAAGTCTCCGGCGCTCGCGGCGACTGTTGTCGAGCTTTCGGCCCGGCTTATCGGCGGTCATGAGAGCCTGATCACCTCCACCTGTGCTCCCACGGGGAGCGAGTCGTCGTCCTCGGAAATGATCGCCAAACCGTTTGCAGCAGCCAGTGCGGAGAGTACGTGCGAGTCCTGGCCGCCGGCCAGCGACGCGACCCAGGCGCCGTGAGGTTTCCGCTCGAGCCGCACTCTCAGGAACGCACGGCGCCCCGGAGACTTCGTAACAGGCTCGGTGAGGGTTGCGCGAACGGAGTCGCGCCCGATCAGGTCCGAATGGCCCATCAAGCGGCGCAGGACCGGTCGTACGAAGAGCTCAAAGGTGACGAAGCTGCTCACCGGGTTGCCGGGCAGGCCGAACATCAGCACTTCGCCCTCCCGTGCCTCCGCGCGGGCACGACCGAACGCGAGCGGTTTGCCCGGCTGCACCGCGATGCGCCACAGGTCCACCTGGCCGACGGAGTCAAAGGCATCCTTGACCACGTCGTGCGCGCCGACCGAGACGCCACCGCTGACGACGATGACATCTGCCCAGGCCAGCCCGACACGGAGTCGGCCGACGATGTCGGCGAGGCTGTCTGAGGCGATCCCGAGCAAACGCACCTCTGCGCCGGATTCCCTGGCCTGCGCGGCCAGACCGACGCTGTTGCTGTCTGGTATCTGGTCGGCGGCCAAGGCTGCGCCGACCGGGGCAAGCTCGTCGCCAGTGGCAAGGATGGCGATCCGGGGCGCGCGATGCACTGTCAGCTCTGCATGGCCACCAGCCGCGGCTACGGCCAGGGCCGCGGGCGACAGGTTGGTACCCGCGGCGAGCAAGGGATAGCCCTCGCGCAGGTCGCTGCCGACGCGCCGGACGTGCGCGCCCGGTGGCCGCGACGCCTCGATCTGCACAAAGTCTGGCAGCGCAGCCGCCCCCATCGGGGCGTCGGTGTCTTCGACCGGCACGACCGCGTCCGCGCCATCGGGCATTGGCGCACAGGTGAGGATGCGGATCGCGGTGCCCTCGGTGACCTCAACAGCCGACGATCGGCCGGCGGCCGACTCGCCAATGACAGTAAGACGCACAGGGTGAGCTCGCGTCGCGCCGCGGACGTCGACAGAGCGCACGGCGAAGCCGTCCATCGCGCTGTTGTCCCAGGGCGGAAGCGTGATCCGGCTTTCGATGGGCGCGGCCAGTACCCGATCGAGCGCTTCATCGATCGGAACCGTCTCCGATCGCAGCGCCTCCAGGCCTTCGAGCATCCGCGTCCGGGCGTCATCGAGCGTGAGCAGCTGCGCAGAAGGCCGGCTGCGGGCAATTGCCGTGGTCATGTGGATAGTGAGCGCGCGCGTCGCCGAGCGAGGAACCAGATTATGAGCCCGCCAGAGATGCCCAGCGCGCCGAGCGCGGCTGCGCTGAGCTGCCAGAAGGCGTACGGGTAGAGGCGGATCAGGAGGCTGTCCGCGGCAAACGCCCAGTTGCCACCCGGGAAGAAGATCCGGTGGAACAGCTCGAACGCGGCATCGAATGCGACGGCCGCCAATGCGCCGACGATCAGCAACGCGACCGCCAAGACGGCGCCGCCACGAGCAATCGAGGACCAGGTGGCAGTGTCCTTCGTCCCGCGCCCGAAACGCCAGGCCAGCAGCGCGGCGGACGCGATCGCCAGGACCAGGAACCCGTACAGGACGAGGCGCGCGTCGCGCATGTGCGCCGCCTCGTCTGATGCGTAATCGCTGAAGGAACCCGGTCCAAGCAACAGCTCCGACACCGTGCGGTCCGACAGCCGCAAGGCAAGATCCGGCGTTGCTGCGGCCGCGGTTCCCCCGCTCGCAGCGAGGGCGAAATGCATCCAGATAGGCGTCATCAACAACAACAACGCAACGGCGAGGATCCCGACCATCGTCGCTGGCGCAACCAACGCGTCGGCCAGGCTACGTGGCTGAGCCTGTACAGTCGCTTGCCCGGGCAATGCGGCAGACGCACGAACGGTTGTCACGCGGGAATTGTGTCACCTTCGCCGCCGCCCTTGACGCTTCGGGGCGGTCGACCCTTGGGTCCGACCCCACCCGCATGAGTCGGTCAGTCGCATAAACGATGCGCAGATGCGTGGGCGGTAGGTGGGCGATAAGTACATGCTGAGGCTGCCTTGACCACGGACGTACCGGAGCCCTATTAGATTTCATCGAGTGGGCTGGGCCCGAAAGGTGACTTTAGCGAGGCTCAAGATCGGCTGCGTGCTCGGTGGACAGGTGTCGCTCGCCCTCCGCCTGCACGGCTGCGATTGCGCTTGGCCCAAATATGCGACTGACAGACTCAACTAGGTCACCTAATACCAGGCCGACCTGTAGCCGACCTGTCGGCCGACCGGCGCCTACTCCTCGCGCAAGGTGTGC
>JBPCLD010000075.1:0-2948 GCA_051003655.1 Candidatus Limnocylindrales bacterium
GCGCAACCGACGACGGTGAGCTTCACGTCTTCAGTGCGTCGGGCAGGCCACTCAGCGATCTGATCACGAGCGTTCCTTCCGGCGGCGCCCCTATTGTCAGAACGGCCCACGGTCCCCGGATTAGCCACACGGCCCGCATTCCAGCGGCCGCTGCGGGCAGCACGTCGTTGTCCAGCCGGTCGCCGACGTACGCGACATCGGTCGGTTTGGCATCCATCAACTCGAGCGCGCGCGCATAGAAGTCGGGCGACGGCTTATGCACGCCAAGCTCGTCGCTCATTGCGATCACGTCGGCACGCACGCCGAGGGCTTTCAGCTCTGCCGTGCGCTCTGCCGGCTGGTTGGCGAGGATCGAGATCCGGTATCCGGCCTCGTGCAGTGCGTCCAGCGCCGGGAGTGCATCCGGATAAAGATCCTCCGACCTGAACCGGCCATACAGCGTGGCAAACTCCGGGCGCAAGTCGCGCCAGTCGGGGCGACCGAGACGGTCGAACACAACGCGGTGGTCCTCACCGTCCGATATGACCGCGCCCAGCACAGCCATCAACGTGAACGGCGTCACGCCCAGCACATCCGCCCATGTGCTCCACACTCGGGTTTCGTCGATGAGCGTTTCGCCCACATCGAGACAGACCCAACGATCTGGCACTAAATGAGGCGGAGCTCGCGGCCCACCGTGGCGAACGCGTCGAGGCAGGTTCGGAGATCGTCGCGCGAGTGCTCGCTGCTGACGATCGTGCGGATGCGCGCCTTGTCGAGGGCAACGGTCGGGTAGACCACGGCTTGAGCAAACACGCCCAGCTCGAACATCCGCTCGCTCATCCGCGCAGCAACGGCCGATTCACCGACGATGACCGGCGTGATCGGGGTCTCTGACACGCCAGTATTGAGGCCCAGATCGGACAGTCCGCGCTTGAAGAAGCGGGTGTTGTCCCACAGGCGCTCGATCCGCTCCGGCTCCTGCTCCAGCACATCGATCGCCGCCAGGCATGCGGCGGCAACGGCCGGCGGGTGCGACGTAGAGAAGAGGAACGGCCGCGAGCGCTGGATCAGGTAGTCGCGCAGGTGCTGCCGGCCGGCCACGTACCCGCCCAGCACGCCGACTGCCTTCGAAAGCGTGCCCACCTGGATATCGACGCGTCCGTGCATGTCGAAATGATCGACCGTGCCGCGACCGTTGCGACCCAGAACGCCCGAGGCATGTGCATCGTCGACCATCACCGCCGCCTCGTACCGCTCGGCCACCTCGCAGATGCCGGGCAGCGGCGCGATGTCGCCGTCCATCGAGAAGACACCGTCGGTGATGACGAGGATCGCCCGATACGGCCCGTGGGGGCCGCCGGCGGCGCGAGCCTCGCGCAGCACCTTTTCCAGGCCATCGACATCGCGGTGCGGAAAGACTGCCCGCGAGGCCTTCGACAGTCGGACGCCGTCGATGATCGAAGCGTGGTTGAGCTCGTCGCTGACGATCAGGTCGTGTTCGGTCGTGATCGTCGGGATGACGCCGCTGTTTGCCGCGAAACCGCTCTGGAAGGTCAGTACCGCTTCGGTGTGTTTGAACTCGGCCAGGCGCCGCTCGAGCTCCTGGTGCAGCTCCATCGTCCCGGCGATCGTGCGTACGGCGCCACTGCCCACGCCCAGGTCGCGCACCGCCGCCAGTGCTGCCTCGACCAGCCGCGGATGGGTCGCAAGCCCCAGGTAGTTGTTGGACGACAGGCTGATCACCGGCCGGCCGTCCATGGTGGTGTGCGATTCCTGCGAGCCGCTCATGACGCGCAGTGGCCGGTAGAGGCTCTTGGCCCGCAGGTCGTCTAGCTCCGACTCCAGGTAGGCGAGCGGATCCGTGCGTGTGGTGGGCGCCGTGGCCGCGTTCATTTGTTATCCCTCCTGGGGCAGCAGGACGATCTTGCCAGCGTGGCCGGAGCTCACCAGGTCGAAGGCCTTGGCATAGTCGGCCAGGGGTAGGCGGTGGGTGATGATCGGTGAGACGTCCAGGCCCTCCTCGAGCAGTGCGGTCGTCTTGTACCAGCTCTCGAACAGGCGACGGCCGGTGATGCCGTAGATGCGGATGCCCTTGAAGATCACCTCCTGAGAGAGGTCGATCGTTGCCGGAACGGTGTGGGTGCCAAGCAGCGAGACCCGGCCGCCGTTCGTGACCGCGGCAAGCCCCTGGTGCAGCGCAGCGGAGGACCCGGACATCTCCAGGACGATGTCAACGCCGTTCCCATCGGTCTCAGACCGCAGCCGGCCGACGACGTCATCCTTCGCGTCCAGGACGAGATCGGCGCCCATCTTTTCGGCCATCTCACGACGCTCGGCATTGATGTCCGTTGCGAATACGTGGCGGGCGCCGGACATCTTCAGCACGCCGATCGCCATCAGCCCGATCGGTCCGCAACCGAGTACGACAACCGTCTGCCCGGCGACTTCCTCGACGAAGGCGGCATGCACCGCGTTGCCGAGCGGCTCCTGGAGCGCTGCGATCTCCGGGGAGTAACCCTCGTAGACCCAGGCGTTGACCTCGGGCAGGATTACGTACTCGGCAAACGCACCGGGAATGTGCACGCCGAGGATCTTCATGTTCTGGCAGACGTGCGCTCGACCGGTGCGGCACTGGTAGCAGGTCCAATCGGCGATGTGGGTCTCGGCGGCGATCGTGTCACCGATCCTGACGCGACCCGCCCCCGGCCCGTGGGCCACGACCGTGCCGGCCATCTCGTGGCCGAAGACCATCGGCGGTGGGCCGAAGTTCTCCTGTGCCCAAGGGTCCCAGCGCTCGATGTGAGCGTCGGTGCCGCAGACGCTGGCCGCGTCGACGCGGACGAGCAGTTCGTTCTGGCCGGGTTCCGGCACGGGCACGTCTCGCATGGCTGCCCCCGGCCCCGACGATTCCTTGACCAGCGCGCGCATGGTCGTGCCCGCTTGCGGGGCCTGGAGCGCTGCCGCTG
>JBPCLD010000076.1:0-5546 GCA_051003655.1 Candidatus Limnocylindrales bacterium
CGTCGACCTCGTACTTCTCCAGCACGCGTGGCTTGGGCATCAGCGCGCCGGTCGGACAGGTCTCGGCGCAGCGCCCGCACGACACGCACGGAGTGGTATTGAGGCTCATGTCAAGCGGTGTCGTGACCAGCGTGTCGAAGCCCGTGCGCATGAAGTCGTAGCACGCGGCGCCGACGACCTCCTTGCACACGGTGGCGCACCTGCCGCAGTCGATGCAGCGCGATGGCTCACGCAGGATGAACGCGTGGCTGTCGTCGCGGATATAGTCGTGGTTGGTGCCCGTGAAGCGGTTCTCGGTCACGCTCCGATGTGAGAATGCGCCGCTCTGCTGCGGTTCCAGCGTCTTCAGCGTGGTGCCGTACTCGATGCCCTGACGGCGCAGGTCGCAATAGCCGATCGCCTCGCAGGTGCACTGAAGGCAGCGCTTCGACTCGGCCATTGCCTCGGTCTGGCTGTACGGGATCTCGTACTCGATGTAGCTCCTATTGCGCACCTCGGCGGCCATGGCCTTCAGCCGGTAACGCGGCTCCTTGAGCTCGCCGGTGTAGGGAACGATGTTGAGGAACTCGGGCTGCGGCTCAGCCAGCGTCTGGCGGGTCCTGATCGCGTCAAGGTCCTGTCCCTGCAGATAGGCGTCGATCGCGTAGGCAGCGCGCCTACCCTCCGCGTTTGCCTGGACGACAGTCGCGGCGCCGATGCGCACGTCGCCGGTACCGAAGACTCCACGCCGCCCGGTGGTGAACGTGACTGCGTCCGCGGCCAGGCGGCGGTTCTTGGTCGCGCTGACACCGTCCGAGCCGCGCTCCAGCCAGTCCAGCTTCGGTCCCTGGCCGATGGCCAGCAGAACACGATCGCACTCGATCACGAACTCAGTGCCCACCATCGGCTCGGGCCGGCGTCGGCCCGAGGCATCTGGTTCGCCCAGCTTCATGCGCTGGAACTCGACACCGGTGACTTTGTTCTTGTCGTCCGTCACGACACGCGTCGGCGCGGCCTGGAAGATCGCGCGCGCGCCCTCCTCGATTGCCTCGTGTACCTCGTTCGCCGCAGGCATGTCCTTCATGTCGCGCCGGTAGACGAGCGTTACCTCGGCCGCCCCCTGGCGAACCGAGGTGCGCGTGCAGTCCATCGAGGTGAAGCCGCCGCCAATCACGACGACGCGCTTGCCCGCGTGGCCGGGGTAGGGCAGGCCGAGCGTGGCGATGCGCAGGTACTCGAGACCGTCGAGCACTCCGTCCGCTTCCTCGCCGGGCACGCCCAGCTTGTTGACCTCATAACAGCCGATCGCGACGCAGACCGCGTCGAAGCCCTGGTTCTGGAGATCGTCGAGCGTGAAGTCGCGGCCGAGCTCGGCGTTCGTGACCATCACCCCGCCCAGGTCATCGACGCACTGATACTCGGCCTCGAGCACCTCGACCTTGGGCAGGCGGTACTGCGGGATGCCGTAGCGGAGCATGCCGCCTGGTGCCGGATCCTTCTCGAAGATCGTCACGTCGTGGCCGGCGATCAGCAGGTAGTACGCGGCAGACATGCCGGCCGGACCGGAGCCGATGACCGCCACCCGCTTGCCGGACTTGGGCTGGACCTCGAAGGGCACGGGCGCCTTGACGCCTGCCGCCTGCGCCTTCAGCACCTGGTCGCCGGCGTAGCGATGGCTGTCGCGGATGGCGATCGCCTCCTCGACCTCGTCGCGCCGGCAATGCTCCTCGCATGGGGCAGGGCACACCCGGCCGAGCACGCTCGGGAAGGGGATGGTGCGTTTGAAGATGCGCGCCGACTCGGCGAAGTTGCCCTCGGTGTTCGCCTTCAGGAAGCCCGGGATATCGATATGGCTTGGGCACTTGTTCTGACACGGCGGCAGGCAGTAGGCGTTGTGGTCGGAGAAGATCAGCTCGAGGTTGGTCTTGCGGATCTCGCGCAGCCGCGTCGTCTGGGTGTGGACGACCATGTCGGGCTCGGCAGCGCGCGAGCAGCTGATCGGCGGGTGCTTCTCGCCGTCTACCTCGACCACGCACATGCGGCAGGCACCGAAGCCGGGTAGCTTGGGCTCGTAGCACAGGGTCGGGACGTCGATGCCGTTGTCGCGGCAGATGTCGAGGATCGTCTGGCCTTCTCGGCCAGTGAACTGGCGACCGTCGACCTCGACGGTGAACGTGGGCGCGGTCAGACGACGCTGGGGCGCCTGTGTCTCGAGCAGTCGCTCGACAACGGCGTCGCCCGCGCTTGTGTCGGCGACCTGGGGCAGCAGCGTATCGGTCATGCGCTCACCGGTTGGGCCATCACGCGGATCTGGTTGCAGACGCCAGCTGGGCACGTTCCGCGCTCGAAGTGCGCCTCGAACTCGTCGGCGAAGTATCGCATTCCGCTCAGGAACGGATTGGGTGCCAGCCGTTCGAGTCCGCACAGGGCGCCGTCGCGGATGTCGGCGGCGAGCGTCTGCGCCAGGGCGCTGTCCGTTGGCTTGGAAAGGCCGGTCGTTGCCCGCTGGCCGAGTTCGTACAGTCGGCGCACGCCGATGCGGCACGGGATGGTCTTGCCACACGACTCGTCGGACAGGTAACGCAGCAGCAGTGTGGCCATGTCGACGATGCAGGTGGAGTCGTCGACGACCACGATTGAGCCTGAGCCCCAGATGGCGCCCTTTGCGGCGAGCGCTTCCGGCGTATACAGGGTGTCGGGCTCCTTCGGCGGCAGGAAGCCGCCCGCCGGGCCACCTACGAAGACAGCCTTCATCTTGCCGGCCTTGCCCGAGCGCGCTCCGCCGGCCAGGTCGAGCAGCCGCCGGAGCGACATCCCCAGCGGGACCTCGGCGATGCCCGGCTTGGCCACCGCTCCGGTGATCTGGATGAGGGTCGTGCCGGGCTGGGTGTCGTCGCCGACCTGGGCGAAGGCGGCCGAGCCTTTGGCGACGATCCAGGGCACGAGCGCGAGCGTCTCCACGTTGTTGACGACCGTTGGCCGGCCCCAGAGTCCTTTGCGCGCCGGATAGGGCGGGCGCTGGTCGGGCTGGGCGCGCTTGTTCTCGATCGCGCGCATCAACGTGGTTTCCTCGCCCACGACCAGTCCGCCAGGCAGACCGACGATCTCGACATGGATGTCGAACCCCGCGCCGAGCGCATCCGTGCCCAGGTAACCGGCCTCTTCCGCCGCGCGAAGGGCGGAGTTGAGGCGGCGCAGCGCCGTTGTCTGGTTGGCGCGGACGGCCACATAGCCGCGTGACGATCCCGCGGCGTACGCGGCCAGCGCCAGTCCTTCTAGGATCGCGTGTGGGTCGCGCTCCATGAGCATGCGATCGAGTTGAGCGCCCGGATCTGCCTCGAAGCCATTGGCGATGACGTAGCGGATGTCGGCGTCCTCGAGGCTCGCGGCGCGCCACTTGGCTGCGGTGGGGTAGCCGGCGCCGCCCCGGCCGCGCAGTCCGGAGTCGGAGATCAGCCGGGTCACTGCTTGCGGGCTCATTCGAGGCGCGGCTTTCTTCCATGCTGCCCATGCGCCGGCCTTCTCCGCCTCTGCGAGCGGGCCGTCAGGGTCGTACTTGCCGGCACGGTCGAGCAGGATGGTTGGCATGCCCTTGGGCCCGGGCAGGATGTTCATCTCTTCGCGGTCCCGGTCAGGCCGTGCCTGTGCGCGCAGCTCGGGCACGCATCGACTCGGCCAGGGTCCGCGCCTTGTCGGCGGTCATGCCCGGCTGCTCCTGACCGTCGAGGGTCACGAACGGCTCACCACCGTTGTCCCCACCGCACTCGGCGGCCACGAAACGAACCGCACCGTCGACAGTGACACCGCCGACGTCCGTGCCGAGCACGTCCACCAGCGCGTCGCGGATGCGCCCGCCGCCGAGCATTGTGCATGTGACGCATCGACATACGCCGATCTCAGCCACACGGCCGGGCTCGAACACGAGGTTGGGATACGACGTGGCGATGCCGTAGATCTCGCTGTACCACGCCCCGGTGGAGTGGCTGATGTGCTGGAGGCCGGCGACCGGGAGGTGGCCGTATGCCGCCTGTGTCTCCTCGAGGATCGCCAACAACTGGCGCGGGTCGTAATCGTGAGCGACGAGGATCCGCTCGAGCTCGCCGAGATCGATCGGCAGCCAGGCGTCGAATACACGGTCCGGCACCGGCCGGCCGCTGCGGCGCAGGGCGGACTCCTCGCGCCGCTCGGCGTATTGCTCGGCCGGACCCCAGTGGACGTGGTAGCGGTTCTTGGTGTCCACACCGCCCATGTCGATGATCTCGATCGGGCAGGCTGCGGCGCATTGGAAGCACGTCTCGCACTTCAGGTTGCCAGCCTCGTCATAAAGGAGGATCAACCGGCCGCGGTGATGCGGGGAGATCTCCTGCACTTCCTCGGGGTACTGGACGGTGACCTTGGGCTGGAAGAACCGCACCAGGGTGTGGACCATGCCCATTGCGATGCCGTAGCCCGGGACGCGACCGAACGTACTCAACCTATTTCCTCCGCCGGGATCTTTACTTCGCCGGCCTCCGGCCGGCTACGCGCGAAGCGGCTGGTCCCCAGCGTTCCGCTGAGGTCCATCCGTCGCTTGTAGGGCCCGGCTGCGCGCGAAGCGGTCGGCTCCCGGCGAACCGCCAGGTTCCGACCGTCGCTTGCGAGGACCAACTTACTCATTGGCGGCTGAGCTCCTGGATCAGGAGGATGGCTCCGGCCGTGACGAAGATGTTGAGCAGGGCAATCTCGACTAGCCACTTCCAGGCGAAGCCCATCAGTTGGTCGATGCGCACGCGTGGCAGGGTCCCACGCATCCAGACAAAGATGAAGGCAAACGTGAACACTTTGGCAGTGAACCAGAACAGGCCGACCAGGACCTCAAACGACAGGAATGCCCAGACGCCGACGATCCCGACGGCGAGGACGTTGAAGATGACGAAGCCGACGATCAGCGACTTCACGAAGGACCAGCTGCTCTTGAACATCCAGACGAGCAGCGATATGCCGAGGATGACGATCGGGATACCGAATATCAGGGCCCACAACAGCCAGATGCCCATGCCGGCCAGGTCAATGGCCGGGTTAAACGAGATGTGGAAGAAGTCAAGAATCGGGCGCGGGTCGATCGGCGCGTTCCATCCGCCTAGGAACAGGACAACGGTCAGCGCCGAGAGGATGAACACGTTGACGTACTCGGCGAAGAAGAAGAACCCGAAGCGCATGCCGCTGTACTCGGTCGCGAAGCCGGCAACGATCTCGCTGTCCGCCTCCGTCAGGTCGAACGGGGTTCGGTTGCCCTCAGCGGTGGCGGCAATGAAGAAGACGATGAACGCCAGCGGCTGCTGAAAGACGTACCAGTCCCAGAACCAACCGGCCTGGTTGGCCACGATCTGGTTGAGCGAGAGCGTACCGGCGAGCATTATCACGCCGACTGGTGCCAGCAGCAGCGGTAGCTCGTAGGAAACGACCTGGGCCGCGGCGCGCAGGCCGCCGAGCAGCGAATACTTGTTGAAGCTCGACCAGCCGCCCATCATCAGCCCGACCACGGTCAGGCCGGACACGGCGAAGAAGTAGAGCAGCCCAATGTTCAT
>JBPCLD010000077.1:0-4043 GCA_051003655.1 Candidatus Limnocylindrales bacterium
AGCCAAACCCTGGCCACCATCGCTTCGGAACGGCTCGAGATCGAGCTACCGCCCGACGGCCTTCTCGGTGGCGCAGACCACGCCGCGCTGCAGGCGGTCGCCGTGTCGGCCGCACGCGAATCGCTCGAGGCTGACCTGGGCACGGACGAACCGCTGAACAAGTTGCTGAGAGAGATCGAGCTGCCGCTCATCCCGGTCCTGGCGGCGATGGAATCCGTCGGCGTGGCAATCGACCGGGAGGCTCTCGGGGAGCTCTCGACTGTCTTCTCGAAGGAGATCGCGCGCCTGGAGGAGGAGATCTTCGAGGCGGTCGGCCACCAGTTCACGATCGGCAGCCCAAAGCAGCTGGAGCAGGTCCTCTTCTACGAGCTCAACCTGCCCCGCGGCCGGCGAACCAAGACCGGCTTCTCTACCGACGCCGCGGTGCTGGAGGACCTTCGCCCAGCGCATCCGGCCATAGACAAGATCCTCGACTGGCGTCTGTACTCGAAGCTGCGCAGCACGTACGTCGAAGCGCTACCGCTGCTGTTGGACGTAAACACTGGCCGGCTGCACACAACCTTCCATCAGGCCGTCGCGTCCACGGGTAGGTTGTCGTCCACCGACCCGAACCTGCAGAACATCCCGATCCGCTCTGAGCTCGGGCGAAAGATCCGCCACACGTTCGTCGCCGGCGGTCCGGACGTGGTGCTGCTTGCCGCTGACTACAGCCAGATCGAGCTGCGGATCCTGGCTCACGTGTCGGGCGACGTGCACCTCAGGGAGGCATTCGAGCGGCAGGCAGACATTCACCGCGAGACGGCCGCGCGAGTCCTGAAGAAGGATGCGGCCGACGTGACCGCCGACGAGCGTTCGATGGCCAAGATGGTCAACTTCGGGCTGGCATATGGCATGAGCGACTTCGGCCTGTCGTCCCGCGCCAACATCCCGCGGGCGGAGGCGCAGTCGTTCATCAACAGCTACTTCGCCGCGTATTCCGGGATCAGCTACTACATGATGCATATTAAGGAGGTGGCGCGCGAGCAGGGGAACGTCGCCACGCTCTTCGGGCGGCGGCGCTGGATTCCCGAGTTGAACGCGCGCAACGGGGCCCTGCGTGGGGCAGGCGAGCGAATGGCCGTCAACATGCCCATCCAGGGCACAGCTGCGGACATCGTCAAGATCGCAATGATCCGACTCTACCGCCGGCTGATGCGCGAAGGTTCCCGAGCGCGAATTCTTCTCCAGGTCCACGACGAGCTGCTGCTCGAGGTGCCGCGCGACGAGCTGGCTGCGCTGGTGCCGATCGTGCGCGAGGAGATGCAGGACGCGGTCAAGCTCGACGTTCCGCTGACCGTCGACCCGAAGAGCGGCGACGACTGGGAGTCTCTGACGCCCATCTCCGCTGGATAGCCCTGTCCTCGTCCATCCAGCTTTACGGCCATACGGTGCCGCCGGCGGCCGTCCCCTGACCGCCGGCGGGCCTCAAGGCAGGCCCGCCAATACACTCGGGTCATGCCCGAGCTTCCTGAAGTCGAGACGATTGCCCGCGAGCTGCGCCCGCTCGTGATTGGTCGCCGCATCACGGGCGTGTCGCTCGACTGGCCGCGCCAGGTGAAGCACCCATCGGTGGAGAAGTTCCTGGCCGGCGTTCGCGACCGCGGCATCCTGGCCGTCGATAGGCGCGCCAAGTGGCTCGTCGTGTCGCTGAGCGGCCGTGACGACGGCGACGGAGCGGATCTGCCTGGGGACGAGGCTGTGCTGGTGATCCAGGTCAAGATGACCGGCCAGCTGGACGTGGTCGCACCGGACGAGCCGCGAGACAAGCACGTCCACGTGGTATTTGACCTCGACGATGGCAGGGAGCTGCGCCTGCGGGATACACGCAAGTTCGGGCGCGTAGGGCTTTATCAACGAAACGACGCCGGTTCCGTCCTCGGCGCCGACGAGGCCACCGACCTGTTCAAGATGTTCGGGCCCGAGCCGCTCGATCCGGAGTTCTCGCTGGCCGCTTTTCGACGACGGCTGCGGTCGCGACGGGCGCGCCTGAAACCCCTGCTGATGGACCAGGCCTTCCTCGCCGGCGTCGGCAATATCTACGCCGATGAGGCGCTCTGGCGCGCCCGTATCCACCCATTGAGAACGGCCGCGACCTTGAGGCCGGCCCAGGAGCGCGAGCTGTACCACTCGCTACGAGCGGTCCTGGCAGAGGCGATCGACCGACGCGGCAGCTCGGTCGACGACTACCGCGCTCCAGAGGGCCGCGGTGACATGCAGCGCTTCCTGAACGTCTACGGGCGAACGGGCAAGCCGTGCCCGCGCTGTGGCCGACCGACACGCCGGATAGTCATCGGCGCGCGCAGCACCCACTTCTGTTCCTGGTGTCAGCGCCTGCCCGCTCGCGAGCGAACGGCCCAGGCACAGGCGCTGCTCGCGGCCGCGCGCTGATCTCAAGGGACGCGTAACTCAATGGCCATTGTGCGGCTGGAGGCCGCTCACCGCGAGATAGGCGCGGAGGTCATCCTTGACTCGATCAACGCCGCCATCGCCCGCGGCGAGCGGATCGGATTGGTTGGCGCCAACGGAGCGGGCAAGACGACGCTGTTGCGCCTCTGTGCCGGGCGGTACGATCCGGATGCCGGGCGAGTCATACGATCGGCTGGTCTGCGTGTCGGCCTCGCTTTCCAGGAGGCGAACCTGGACGACGCATTTGCGGCTGCGCCCACATTGCGCGATGCCGTCCGTGCGGGCGCTTCGGAGCTGGTCGTGATGGAACACCGGCTGGCGGAGTTGGAGGCCGTCGGAGCGTCGGGAGTGGAGTCGGCCGAGTACGCCCGCCTGCGCGATCTATTCGAAGCCCGCGGCGGCTACTCGCTCGACGTCCGGGTCGATTCCGCCCTGTCCGGGCTGGGCTTTGCGGCGATCGACTGGCTGCGGCCGACGACCGAAATGTCGGGCGGTCAACAAACGCGCGCTGCCCTCGCGCGCCTCCTTGTGTCGGAGCTGGACCTGTTGCTGCTCGACGAGCCCACCAACCACCTTGATGTATCAGCGATCGAGTGGCTGGAAAAGACGCTCGCCGACCGGTCCGGCGCGTTGGTCGTAGCGTCGCATGACCGCGCGTTCCTGGACGCGGTTGTCGACCGCATCTGGGAGCTACGCGACCGGCGCCTCGATGTCTTTCGTGGCAATTACAGCGCCTACCTGGGCCAGCGCGAGGAGCGTGACGCACGCGCACGCAAGGACGCCGACGTCCGCTCCGAGTCGATCGAGCGCGAGCAGGAGCTCGTCGGCCGTTACCGAAGCCATCGCAAATTCTCCAAGATGCACGAGCACGAGCGGCGCCTGGCCGCCCTCGAGGAGCAGGTCACTGCCAAGCCCACGAAGGAGCGCGCGCGGCGGCTCGCACTCGATGGCAATGGCCGCGAGCGAATTGCGCGCTCAGGCGACGTCGCGATAGGCATCGAGGATCTCCTGTGTGGGTTTCCCGGTTTCCCTATCGTTCGGGTCCGCCGCCTGGAAGCTCGGCGCGGAGATCGAATTGGCGTGGTCGGTCCGAACGGCGCAGGCAAGACGACCCTCCTGCGGACAATTGCCGGTGATCTCGCGCCGCTTGACGGACACGTGACGCTCGGCAACGCGGTCAACATGGGCTATCTCGCCCAGATCCGCCGTGCGCCGATGGCGGGGGCGACTGTCATCGATGCGTTCTCGACAGCGACTGGGCTCGATAGCTGGCCGGCGCGCAGCTACCTGGCGCGCTTTCTCTTCCGTGGCGACGACGTGCACAAGCCAGTCGAGAAGCTTTCCGGCGGTGAGCGATCCCGGCTCGAGCTGGCCATCGTTGGCGTCGTTGCCGCGAACCTGCTGCTACTCGACGAACCAACAAACCACCTCGACATTCCTGCGCGCGAGGCCCTCGAGTCATTCCTGCGCGAGACGGCCGCCACGGTGCTAGTCGTTTCGCACGACCGCCGCCTGCTCGAAAGCGTCTGCACCCAGCTGTGGGTGGTCGACCTGTCAGGCCAGGGCGAGGTGGCGCAGGTCGCGCGATTCGCCGGTGG
>JBPCLD010000078.1:0-8990 GCA_051003655.1 Candidatus Limnocylindrales bacterium
GGCGATCGGAGATCGTGGCGGCGTGGCTGGACGAGCCCGATGAGAAGGGCACATACGATGCTCATTACGAACCGCTGGCGATCGAGGGCGACGTCCACGTGGCACAGGGCTGGAGCCGCTACTTCAACCCGGACGGCAGCCCACGCGATGAGTACATCAACAGCTACGTCTGCCGCTTCGACGACGACGGTCGCTGTACCGACTTCATTGAGTATTGGATCCAGAACCGCGAGATGCGCAAACGCGCACTCGACGAGTCGGTCCGCAAGGCAATGGGATCGGAGTAAATCCAGGCGGCGTCACGGCGTCGGTGCGCCACACTGCACGCATGGCCCAGACGATCCTCGTCGTCGAGGACGAGGACACCCTTCGTGAGACGCTCGCAGACCAGCTCGAGCAGGATGGCTATCGCGTGGTGACGGCCCCCGACGGCGGAGCCGCGTTGACCATATTTCGTGAGGCCAAGCCGGACCTCGTGCTGCTCGACCTGATGCTGCCAGAGCTGTCTGGCATGGAGGTGGCCCGCATCCTGCGCCGGGAGTCGGACGTGCCCATCTTGATGCTGACCGCCAAAGGGAGCGAGATCGACAAGGTCGTTGGCCTCGAGGTCGGCGCCGACGACTATGTCACCAAGCCTTTCAGCCTGCGTGAGCTCCAGGCGCGCATTCGAGCCCTGTTGCGTAGACGGGAGCCGGCGGGCATCAGCACGGCCGAGCAGCCGGCGGAAATGGTGAGGGTGGGGCGGTCGCAGATTGACCTGGCCGGCCACCGGCTGCTCCGTGACGGCAAGACCCGGCCGATCAAGCCCAAAGCCTTCGACCTGCTGACCTTTCTCATCCGCAACGCCGGCCAGGTATTCAGCCGCGAGCAATTGCTCGAACGCGTCTGGGGCTACGAGTATGCCGGCGAGACGCGCACCGTCGACGTCCACGTCCACTGGCTGCGTGCCGAGATCGAACCAGATCCGAAGCGTCCAGCAGTCATAGAGACTGTACGCGGAGTGGGCTACGTGCTGCGGAGGCCAAGCTAGCGCGGGTCGGAGAAGGAAATGCGCGCCGGCTGAGCGGTGAGGAGGAGAACCGCCCGGGAGAGCGCCGGCGCGCGTACCAAATCGACGCTGATGGGTCGCCCTGTGTTCCCTGGCTCCGCAACTCGCAAGAACTAACACGCCGGTAACAACCCGTTCACATTTGACCGGGAGTGTGGACGCGTGCTGGCGGACCCCCTGGAACGCACTCATCCCGAGTCGGCACAGGACCGACTGCGACAACACGCCGCGCTCCTTGAGGCCTGGCTCACCCGACGCGCACGCATACCCACCAGATGGCGGGACCAGTCCTTCGGGAAGATGGTCGACCTGGTGCGCGCTCACCTGCGACCTGTCCAGGATCACGACGTGCTGGCGTCAAGTTATGGCCGCGAGCATTTCCACCTGCTCGCGGTCGGCCGTCAGCCGGAATCCACGGTGTTGCTTGGCCGCAACGTGACCGAAGTCGCGTATGCCCTCCGGTGGCTGGAGATAACGCACCAGGTCAGCTTCGGGCCGTGGCTCTCGGTGATCACCCAGGCCAACGGCGGCTACCTGGAAGCGCGCTGACTCCCAAGCGGGCCGTGTGGTCGGCGCAGTCCTTCATACACTCCCGGTGTGCAATTCGATCAGCTGCTCGCCATCGCGCTCGGCTTCGTCGGCGGATTGGCGCTGGCCGTTGGTCTTCTTCGCCGGCGACGAGCGCGGGAGCGACAGATGAGCGGCCTTGTGGCGGTGAATCCGCCACCGACTGCGGAAGTCGAGGGGCAGAGCGAGCTGTCCAGCCTGACCGACCACCTTGACGTCGGCATCGTCCGCCTTGGCCCACGGCTCGAAGTCGTTCGCATCAACCGCAGCGCCTCACGCCTTCTCCAGGCAGACACCGAGCGAGTGATCGGGAAATCGCTGATGGAGCTGTTCGTCGATCATCGAGTCGACGAAGCCGCCCGAGCGGCCATCGGGGATGGCTCGGCGACATACGAGATCACCCTCAGGGCTGACGAGGACCGGCGCGTTCTGTTGCGTTTCCGGCGTGGGCCGGGAGATGGCCTGTGGTTGCTGTTGGACGACGTGACGGAGCTGCGCCGACTGCAACGCATTCGTACAGAGTTCATCGACAACCTGTCGCACGAGCTGCGCACGCCATTGACGACGATTCGACTGCTGACCGAGACGCTGACACAGGATGTTGCGCGGCCGGGTGTCGACATTCCAGAGCGGGTGCGCGAGCGGATCCTGAAGATCGACGTCGAAACGGGCCACCTTGCCCAGATGGTCAGCGAGCTGCTCGATCTGTCGCGCATCGAGGGCGGCGCCGAAGAGCTCCACTTTGACAACGTTCGAATCGGCGATGTGATCAAGGTAGCCGTCGAACGGCTGCGCACCTTCGCCGATCGACAGCTGGTCGGCCTCGAAACCGAGCTGCCTGAGGAAGGCCTGCCAGCTGTCTGGGGCGACGATGAGCGGCTGGGCCAGGTGCTCGTCAACCTGTTGCACAACGCCGTCAAATTCTCCCCGCCCTCCTCGGTCGTCATCGTGTCCGGCGACGTGTCCGACGGCCACGTGACCGTCGCGGTCCGCGACCAGGGCGTAGGCATCGCGGACGCCGACCTGGACCGGATCTTCGAGAGGTTCTACAAGGTCGACAAGGCACGCCAGCGCGGCCACGGCGGCACAGGCCTCGGACTGGCGATCGCGCGGCACATCATCGAGGGCCACGGCGGACGTATCTGGGCCGAGAGCGACGACGGAAGCGGGTCAGTGTTCAAGTTCACCGTGCCAGTCACGGACCCGCAGCATTCAGGCTGAACGGAGCCCGTCCAAGAGAATCAGCGAGCCGAGCACCAGGACGACCGAATTGCCAACTATCGTGGTCGGTCTACGCAGCCGCTGACCTGACCCGCGGCCCAGCGCGGCGCCAAAGACCGCCAGCAGGCTCTGCCACACGAGTGAGGCCTTAAATGCGGCCGCGGCGAACGCGAGCCGCTCGGGCAGGTCGCCCAGCTGAGGCAGGCCGACGGTCAGGGCGGCGAAATAGATCACCGTCGCCGGGTTCAACAAGGTCAGGGCAAGCAGCTCGAGGTACGTGCGCCGGTGCGACCGCTGAGCGCGCCCTGCTTCGGGTCCTGGGGTCAAATCGCGTGGCGAACGAAGTCCGGCCAGCCCGCGCACGCCTATGGCGATGAGCACGATTCCGCCGACCACGCGCAGCGGCCCGACGAGCGGACCGATGAGCTGCGTCACGCCCAGGCCGGCAACGACGGCAAGCGTGGCGTAGATCAGGTCGGCCGTCGCTGCCCCCGCCCCTGCCGCGAGGCCCGCGCGCACCCCACGGATGAGGCCGGTTTGGATGATCAGAACGGCGATCGCGCCGACGGGTACTGCGATGGCCAGGCCGGCGACGGCACCGGCGAAGAAGGCCTCGATCATCTGCGGAATGTGACCCAAACCGTCGCTGCGGCGACGGCTACTGACTCAGCCGCGATCGGTTGCGAGAAGGTCTGGCGGCACCAGCCAGCGAAGCACGCCCGCCGCCGCCCGGAACGGCAGCGACGAATCGATGCGCGCCAGGGCCCCCTTCTTGAGCGGCAGGTACGGGGCGCCGCTCAGCG
Source organism: Candidatus Limnocylindrales bacterium (assembly GCA_051003655.1). Classification (GTDB taxonomy): domain Bacteria; phylum Chloroflexota; class Limnocylindria; order Limnocylindrales; family CSP1-4; genus JALYGJ01. The sequence goes on from JBPCLD010000078.1 coordinate 3,640, forward strand.
AAGCGCATAGGTCGCTGAAGTCCGGATCGTGGCCCACGACCATGACCCTGTTGCCACGAGCGTCCGCGACGATTGTCGTCAACAGGTCGAGATCGAGCGCTCCGGCCAGCCGATGGTCGCTCTCCAAAGGAGCGCTGATCGCACCGGCGACGACTTCGGCGGTCTGCACGGCACGTGCCTTCGGGCTGGTCAGGATCACGTCTGTCGTGAACCCTCGCTCGACCAGGAAACGTCCAAGCCGCTCAGCCTGCCGTCGTCCCTTCGGGCTGAGCGGTCGTTCGGCATCGTCACCGGTCCACTCGTCGGGGTTCCCGGCGTGGGCGTGGCGCAGGAGGTAGAGCTCGACCCCCACCTCGGGTTTCAGGTGATCGCCATGGACGCGTCGGCCCTGGTTCGCCGGGCGATGACCACGAACTCGTTGATCCGCAGGCTCATCTGGGTGAAGACCGAGCGGAAGACCTGGAGCCGCTCATCTTCAGTGCCGGTCGCCTCAGCCGGGTCTTCGTAACCCCAGTGGAGCGCTTGGTGACTGCCTGGGAATACCGGGCAGCTCTGGCGCGCCTGGTCGCAGACGGTGATCACGTAGTCGAACTGCTGGCCGAGGAATTCCTGCACTGACTTCGAGCGCAGTCCGGAGGTCGGCAACCCGGCTTCCTGGAGCACTGTCACGGTCAGCGGGTTGATGCCGCGCGGCTCGGTTCCGGCGCTGTAGACCTCGAAGTCCTCGCCGCCGCTCTTGCGCATCAGGGCCTCGGCCATGATCGAGCGGGCAGAGTTGCCCGTACAGACGAACAGCACGCGAATCATGGGTTCAGGTCCTCCACGTCGCCGGTGGCCAGGAACACGACATCTTCGGCAATGTTCGTGACGCGGTCGCCGATCCGCTCGAGGTAGTGCGCAGCAAAGAGAATCCGCGCTCCACGGTCGACGTTGTCGGGATCGGCGCGCATCAAGCCCAGGACCTCGTCGAAGATACGGTGGTAGAGGTCATCGACGAGGTCGTCCTGGACTGCCACCTCTCGCGCCTTTACCTCGTTGATGTCAACGAGCGCTAGCAGCACGTCGCGAACGAGCCTTGCGCAGAGCTCGCCCATCTGGGGCATGTCGACGTAGTCCTTGAGCGGCGGGAAGGGAGCCAGCTTGCGTGCCTGCTTGGCGACCGAGGCTGCATGGTCACCGATGCGCTCGAGTTCGTAAGCGACATGGTCGAGCGCCAGCAGGAAACGAAGGTCGCGCGCCACCGGTTGCTGTGTCGCGATCGTGCGCGCGATCAGCCCGGTGATGGTTCGCTGCACCTCGTTAATCACGCCGTCACCGAGGATCACCGCCGTAGCAGCGTCGGCGTCGTGATTGCGGAGGGCTGTGATCGCGGCCAGGATCTGGTCAGCTACCAGGCTGCCCAGGCGCAGCACGTTCTCCTTGATCTCGCGCTCTTCCCGGTCGAGCGTGTCACGCGACGCCGGGCGCGGCCGGTCAAGTGATCGGGTTGCCGCCTCCTCGACGATGCGCTCGAGCTGCTCCTCGACGAGCTGAATCCTGTCCGTGTTGGCTTCGCCAATCGCCGCGCCGTCCGGGTCGCGCTCGAGTCTTTCCATTTGGTTCTCCTTCAGCCGAAGCGACCGGAGACGTAGTCCTCGGTCAGTTGCTGCTTGGGGTTGGTAAAGATCTCGCTCGTGGGCCCGATCTCGACCATGTAACCGGCCCGGTCCTCGCCCATGGTCATGAACATCGTCTCTTCAGAGGCGCGCGCCGCCTGCTGCATGTTGTGCGTCACGATGACGATCGTGTAGTTCTGCTTGAGCTCGAACATCAGCTCTTCAATCTTCAGAGTCGCCACGGGGTCGAGGGCCGAGCACGGCTCGTCCATCAGGATCACGTCTGGTTGGACCGCGATAGCACGCGCGATACACAGCCGTTGCTGCTGCCCGCCAGACAGCGCCGTCCCGGGCTGCTTGAGCTTGTCCTTGACCTCGTCCCAGATCGCCGCGCGGCGGAGCGACGCCTCGACGAGCTCGTCCATCTTGCCCTTGTAGCCGGCCACTCGCGGACCGAAGGCAACGTTGTCGAAGATCGACTTCGGGAACGGGTTGGGCTTTTGGAAGACCATGCCGATCCGCCGCCGGACTTCGACCGGATCCACGCGCTTGTCGAACAGGTTCACCCCGTGGTACAGCACCTCGCCGCCCATATGCGCTCCGGGCACGAGGTCGTTCATCCGGTTCAGCCAGCGCAGGACGGTGCTCTTGCCGCTGCCCGACGGGCCGATCAGCGCCGTGATCCGGTTGGGCTGGATGGCCATGTCCATGTCCTTGATGGCCCGGAACGTGCCGTAGTACGCGCTGAAGCTCTTGAGCTCGAAGACGGGCGGCCCTTCGGCCGGAAGTCCAGCACCGGCAGCTGGTGTGGTCACCCGAATCGCAGGCGCCGGGTGCGTCGTAGCCTCCGGCGTGGCCGTGCTCTGGAGCGTCACTGGGTCACCACCTTCGTTCATATCGGTTCCGCAGAATTATGGCTACGGCATTGATAAACAGCACGACAGCCAGCAGGACGACGATCGCTGCAGCGGTCAACGCCCTGAATTCGGCCTGCGGCAGGCGCGCCCAGCTGTAGATCGTCGTCGGCAGGGATGTGTACGGCCCGAGCACTTTGTCGACAACCGTGGCGCTGGCGGCCTGCCCGAATCCGGCCGCGGCGGCCCCAACGAGGAGCAGGGGCGCCGTCTCGCCGAAAGCGCGAGCAATGGTCAGGATGATGCCGGTGAAGATCCCGGGCGCCGCATAGGGCAGGACGTGGCTGCGCACGACCTCCCACTTGGTTGCGCCGACGCCAAAGCCGGCTTCTCTTATCGCCCTTGGTACAGAGCGAAGCGCCTCCGCGGCGGTGATGATCACGATCGGCAGCACGACGAGTGACAGGGTCAGCCCGCCTGCGAGGAGATTGCGTCCGTTGTTGATGTCCTGCATGGCAGCCACGAAGACCGATAGCCCAAGCAGCCCGTACACGACCGCCGGCACAGCAGCCAGGTTGCGGACCGCTGTGTTGAGCAGGCGGGTCAACCTGTTGTCGGCGGCGTACTCCTCGAGGTAGATCGCTGCCGATACGCCGACCGGGATCGTCAGTGAGATGACGATGAGCATCAGAAAGACCGAGCCGAACAAGCCCTGGGCAATCCCGGCCTTGGCGGGATCCGATGAGAGATTCGTGGAGATGAAGCTCTGGACGCCGCGTTCCTGCCATACCGGCATCGATCGGACCAGCACGTCGGACAGGAGCCAGACCAGAAATCCTAGCGCGATGACCAGCGCCACGAAGAGGAGGCCCTGGAAGATCCACTCGCCTATCGGGCGTGTCTGGCCGGTGAGCGCGCGTTCGACAGCCGCCGTGGTCGCGTTCGTGCGCAGCTTGCCCGCGTAGGCCATCAGTACGCGCTCCTGATGCGGCGCACGAAGCGCTCGCTGATCAGGTTGAGTAGGAGCGTCATCACGAAGAGGAGGAGGCCAACGAAGAAGAGGCTTGCGTAGGCGATGCCACCGCCGGCCTGATCGGAGCCAACGGCGAGGGCCGTCATGGCCGCGGTCATGGTCTGGCCGGGCAGGCATGGATTGAGATTGAATACGGCGCCACCGACGCCGCCCGCGGCAAGCGCGACGATCATCGTCTCGCCGACGGCGCGCGAGAATCCAACTATCAGCGCTGCGACGATGCCCGATACCGCGGCCGGGAACACGATGCGCAGGCTGGTGACCCGTTTTCGCGCGCCGAGCCCGTACGAGGCTTCGCGGAGAGCGCTCGGTACCGCATACATCGCGTCTTCGGCGATGGATGCAACGAGCGGGGTGATCAGGATGCCGACCGCGATTCCCGCGCCGGCCATGTTGAACAGCGGCGTCGACCCGGGGCAGATTGCGTCGACGACAGTGGGGGAGAGGACGGTGAGTGTGAAGAAGCCCAGAACCACGCTCGGGATCGCAGCCAGGACCTCAAGGATGGGCTTGATCGTGCGCCGGACGCGCGGGCTGGCGTACTCGGCGAGGAAGATGGCTGCGCCCAGGCCGAGCGGCGTCGCGACGACCATGGCGATTGTCGCCACCACAAACGTCCCGGCAATGATCGACAGCATGTCGTAGTTGCCGGCGCGGGGCTGCCACGCGCCGCTGAACAGGCTGGAGATATCGACCGTGGAAATGAAGGCGATCGCCTCGCCGATCAGGGTGATCACGATGAGGGCCGAGATGAGCACGGCAGTCCCGGCAGCGAGGAAGAAGAACGTCCGAATGATGAGCTCGCGACGGTGCCGAGCGGCGCTGCCACGCAGGTCGTCGATCTGTAGTGCTGACGTCTCGCGGGGAGTGGTCAACGGTGCTCCACAGGGTTGGGAGGATCAATCATAGGAAGGGCGAAAAGACACGCAGGCCGGTAACGACCGGCCTGCGTGCTTGGGAGGAGGAGGAGTGTGCTGGCTTACGGCTTGACGGCTTCCCACGCCGCTCGAGTGGCGTCCAATTCCTCGGCCGGAAGGGCCACGTAGCCCACGTCCGATGCATTGGCGATGCCCTCATCCGAAAGGTAGAAGTCAACGTAGGCGCCGATCGCGGCGTTGTCCGCTGCGCGCCCGAGGTTTGGGTAGATGAACAGAGGACGTGAGATCGGATATGAGCCGTCCGAGACGGTCTCGATATTCGGCACGATGCAACCCTCGCCTTCGCCGCCGTCGACACCCAGGATCTTGACCGTGTCGAGGTTCTCTTCGGCAAAGGCGAGTCCCACGAAGCCGAGCGAGGTCGGGAACCCGCCGATGCCCTGAATGATCGCGTTGTCGTTTGCCGATGCGACGTAGATGTCGCCCGGTGTCCGGAGATGCTCGTTGGCGTCCGGATCATCCGGGAACTGCGCTTCGATGATGTCTCCGAGCGCCAGCTCGATGAAGCTGTCATACGTCCCGGACTCATCGCCCGGGGCCGTGATCGACAGCGCGGCGTCGGGAAGATCCGTGGTTGAGCCGAGTTGCTGTGCGAGCGCCTCGGCGTCGTTCCAGTTGGTGACGGCGTCGGCCTCGGGACCCATCAGCGCGTACAGATCGGCGAAGGTCAGGCATTCGACCGCGTCGTTCTCGATCGAGGTGATGACGGCCAGGCCGTCGAAGGCGACCTTGAGCTCGACGTACTCGACGCCGTTCGCGTCACAGATCGCGGCCTCTTCCTCCTTGATCGCGCGGGAGGCGTCCGAGATGTCCCCGCCATCGACGCAGAAGAACAGCTCGAACCCGTCGCCCGTGCCCTCATCGCCGACGAAGTAGCTGAACTCCGGATTTGCGGCGGCGAGATCCTCGGCCACGGCATTCGAGATTGGGG
>JBPCLD010000079.1:0-4109 GCA_051003655.1 Candidatus Limnocylindrales bacterium
GCCGCGTAGCGCTTCATCTCACCTCCTTCCTCAAGGTGTGCAGCGGCGGGAACGGCGGAATCGGGCAGCCCGGGCAGAAGCAGCGAGTTCACGACACGCCGCTTGGCCAACGACTCATCAGTTCACGGCTTCGAGTCGGGGCTGCCAGTTCCCTCCGTTACGGGACACTGCCACCGTAACAACCTCGTAAACACGCGGTCAACCCCGAACATCCCTCAACGGCTGGGGGCGCCGGCTGCGGTCAGACGTTGGCGAGCAGATCGCGGGCGATGATCAGCCGCTGGATCTGCTGGGTTCCCTCGTAGATCTGGGTGATCTTGGCGTCACGCATCATCCGCTCGGCCGCGTACTCGGTCGTGTAGCCGTATCCGCCCAGCACCTGGACGGCGTCGGTGGTGACGGCCATCGCGGTGTCACCCGCGAACAGCTTGGCCATGGCCGCCCAGCGCGGTGCAGCAGGATCGTTGGCGTTGATCCGCTCAGCCGCGGCGTAGAGCAGCTGACGCGCCGCCTCGGTCTGCGTGGCCATGTCAGCCAGCATCGCGGCGACCATCTGGTGCTCGCCGATGCGTTTCCCGAACTGGCGGCGCTCGGCCGCATATTTCGTGGCCAGTTCGGTCGCTCCGCGTGCGATGCCCACAGCCTGCGCCGCAAGGCCGGGCCGGCTTCGTTCAAACGTCTTCATCGCCAGCATCCAGCCGTCGCCAACTTCGCCGACCCGGTTCGCGTCAGGCACGGGAGTGTCCTTAAAGGCGAGCTCGGCGGTCGTCGAGCCACGAATCCCCATCTTGTGCTCGAGCCGCGGAACGGTGAAGCCATCCATTCCCTGCTCCACGTAAAAGCAGGTCATATGGCGTTTCTCCTTGACCGCCTTGGGATCGGGATCAGTCAACGCGAAGACCGCTATCAGTGCGGCCACGTCGCCGTGGCTGATGAAGCGCTTCTCACCGTTGATCACCCAGCCGTCGCCGCTCTTGGTCGCCTTCGTCTTCACATTGGAGGCGTCCGACCCTGCGCCCGACTCGGTCAGCGCAAATGCGATCAGCTTCTTGCCGCTTGCGAGATCAGGCACCCAGCGCTGCTTCTGTTCGTCGGTGCCACCGTTCAGCAAGGGCAGCGCGGCGAGCTCCTGTACGCCGAGGATCAGGCCGACTGCGGCCGAAACGCGGCTGAGCTCCTCGATCGCATTGAGCACCGAAACGAGATCGCCACCGAGGCCGCCGTACTCGGTCGGAAAGGGCAGCGCCAGGACATCGTGCTTTGCGAGCAGCTCGACCATGTCCCATGGGAACTCCGCCTTCGCGTCGATCTCGGCGGCGCGCGGCGCGACCTTGTCGTCGGCAAGCTCACGAACAGCATCGCGTAGCGCAGCTTGTTCGTCGGTGAGGTTGGTCACGCCGGCGATGCTACCGCAGCCTCATCTGGCGCACGGCCGTTGGTCGCCGTATCGGCGAGCCCATACCCCGGACCCGACTGGCCAAGCACCGTGGGTGACTGCTCAGTCAGACTGTGCATACAGCGCAAACTGTGGCTCGCTCGGCAAGCGACGCCAGGCCGAGTCCATATCGCCTCCATGGCCAAGTGCCACACCCTCCCGGTCAGTGAAGTGCCACACCCTCCCGGTCAGTACTCTGGGGATAAAACGGGTAGAGCGAGGGCGGTGAGATGGCCAAAGGAGAGCAGAAGGTCGACTAGAGCGGAGGCGCCGAGCGATCGTGGCGGCGTGCCGCGGGGGAGCATCGCAACGCTCTGTGGCGGCCCAGTTCCGGGTCAGCCTGGCGACCGTCCAGTACTGGCTGAAGCGGACCGGCGACCGCCCGCTGGAGCGAGTCGACTGGAGCAATCGGCAGCCCATCGCGAACCACATCCAGCGGACCTCGGTCCAGCTCGAGGAGGTGATCCTCGACGTGCGCCGACAGCTGCGCCAGGAAAGCATCCTGGGCGAGTACGGCCCACTGGCCATCCATCGCGCCCTCGAAATGCGCGCCGATCTGCCCGGTGCGCTGCCTGCCGTGAGAACCATCGCGCGTGTGCTCGAGCGGCGCGGAGCGCTCGATGCTCAGCGGCGCGTTCGTCGACCACCGCCGCCACCGGGCTGGTACCTGCCCGACCTGCGCCAGCGGCTGGTCGAACTCGACAGCTTCGACGTCATCGACGGTCTGCGCCTGCAGGGTGGCGTCCACCTCGACATCCTGACCGCGATATCCCTCCACGGTGGTCTGGTGCAGGTCTGGCCGACGGCCGGCGTGAGCGCGCGCTCGACCGTCGCCGCGCTCGAGCAGCACTGGCGCTCGACCGGCCTGCCGGGCTACGCCCAGTTCGACAACGACACCCGCTTCATCGGTGGCATGTCGCACGCCAACTCGATCGGGCCGGTCATCCGCTACTGCTTGGCAGTCAAGGTCGTGCCCGTCTTCGCGCCGCCGCGCGAGAGCGGCTTCCAGGCCGCCATCGAAGCGCTCAATGGACGCTGGCAGCGCAAGCTCTGGGCGCGCTTCTGGGAACCATCGTTGGAGCAGCTGGTGGTCCGCTCGGATGCCTGGGTGGCGGCCAGCCGGCAGCGCTCGGCGACGCGTATCGAGGCGGCCCCCGAGAGGGCCTCTTTCCCGCTCGATCGGCGGATCGATCTGGCCGCACCGCCTGCCGGGCGGATCTTCTTCGTGCGCCGGACGAGCGACAGCGGCAGCGCCTCGATCCTCGGCCTGCGCTACCAGGTCGATCGGCACTGGATCCACCGACTCGTCCGCGCCGAGCTCAATCTGGATGCGCGCGCGATCCGCTTCTTTGCCCTGCGGCGCAGAGAGCCGGCCGACCAGCCGTGCCTCAATGAGGTCGCCTTCGACCCACCCGCCCGCTGGTTCAGGTGACCGGGAGGCTGTGGCATTTCGTGTCCGGTCGGAGTTTGAAAACGACCGGGAGGGTGTGGCATCTGGCCATGGGAGCGATATTCGGACCGACAGCGGCCAGGTCGGGCATCACCAGCAGCGGCTGTCGCCACGACTCCCGCTTGGCTAATGATGCGAGCGATATCGCTTGGCCGTGCCGCCGCGCGAGGCGACGCTGCTGCTCAAAAGCCCGGGGTCAGCCCTCGGCCAGCACGATGACCTTGTCCTCATCCGTGAAGGTCACGGCCTGGCCCTTGTCTGGGTTGATTACTACGCCGTATGACTTGCTGGGCTGATCGGCCTCGGCGAGCGCTCGGTACCCAAAGGCCACCTGGCCGCGCCGGCGCGCCGACTCGAGGACCGTGTAGAAGTCGACCGGTTCGCCCAATCGGACGTAGTCACCGGCCGCCTTTAGGTACACCTCCGAGCCCTCCTCGTCGAACAGGTCGTCGAAGACGGCGCGCAGCCCGGGGTTCTCGGCGAGTTGAGACATGGTCAGCGAAACCAGCTTGCCGCTGACGATGAAGTCGTCCGCGCGAGTGACGTGTGCAAGGGCGCGGTTTCGAACATCGAGCATCTCGCTCACGATCGTGAAGCTCTCGCCGCGCTGCGACTCGATGTCGCGAAGGTGGAGCAGCGTGACCAGGGTGCGCGCGTCGGCACGCTGCTCGTCGAGCATGTCCGAGTACGACATCACCACGACGTGCTGGTAGCCCTCGGCCGTTACCGAGTTGAGCACGGCTCGGTCGGTGGTCTCGCCCGCTCTGAAGCTGAGCTCCAGCCGCTGCAGGCGCCTGCCCACGGCCTCGACCTGGTCGGCGACACCCACGCCCCCGGCGATCACGAGAACCTGCGATCCCGAGCTGACGTAGCGGTCGAGCTCGACCAGCAGCTGAGGCGTACGCGAGTTCCAGCCGAGCACCAGGGTTCGCTCGGGCCCTGCCTGTGCGTCCGTACCGGAGACGATGTGCTCGTCACGCGGCGTTCCTGCGGGTGGGTCGCTTCGCACGATCGTGTCGTCATCCTCGGCGATGAAGATGAGTCGATCACCGGCCGCGATCACCCGGTCCATAGGTGGGTTCAGGTGCGAGGGCTCACCCACTGGCGCGATTCCGATCAGGCTCGAGGTCCTGTAGGCCGCCAGCGCGTCCCCGAATTGGCGGCCCACGAGCGACGGTTCTTCGAAAAAGTAAATCTCGTCGCCGCCGAAATCGAGCAGCTCCA
>JBPCLD010000080.1:0-5773 GCA_051003655.1 Candidatus Limnocylindrales bacterium
GGAGTCGCCGCGGCGATGCATCGGATCAACCAAACGGCGCGGGTGTACGGGGTCGAGCCATCCCTCGCCGCCGACACACGTGACTCACTTGCGCGCGGCGATCGGGTGGCGTGGCCGGCGGAACAGACCGCCAGGACCATCGCCGATGGCCTGCGCGGAGAATCGCCGGCCGAGATCCCCTTCGCGATCCTCCAGCGCCACCTGGCGGGAGTGATCACTGTCGAGGAAGCGGAGATCGTGAACGCAATGAAAGTCGCGGCGCGCGAGGCGCGCCTTGTTCTCGAGCCGTCCGGTGCCACCCCGCTGGCGGCACTCGTGAGCCACCGCGACGAGCTGCCCGCCGGACCGGTCGTCGTGGTTGCGAGCGGCGGAAACGTCGACCCCCAGCGCTACCTGGAGTGGCTCGCCACGCCCGACTGATGAACTGGCGTCATCAAGCAGGTGGCGCGGGTTCTATCATCGCCACGATGCAGGGAGAGGATCCGCAGGTCACGTTGCTCGAGGCTGCACGCATCGTCGCGCGCGGCAGCGAGCTTGATGCCAAGCTGGATGCGCTGTGCGGGCACGTGGTGAGCGCCGCCGGCGCCTCGGCGGTGATCGTCTACCTGTTCGACCCCGTGGCGCGGGCGCTCGTACCGGCGGCGCAGGCCGGTCTCGACGCTGCCGATCTCGCCGCGAGTGGGTCGATCTCTGCCGATGACCCGACCGAGCTCGTGGCCAGGGTCGTCCGCGACAGACGGACCGAGATGGGCAACGCCGGCGATTCGCGGGCGCTGGCCGACCAGCATGACGCGGGGACGGGGCAGGTAGCGCTGCCACTCGTCGCGACCGATGAGTCCGGTAGCGAGGACGCCGAGGGCGTGCTACTCGCATCCTTCGCTGGTGGGGTGCCAGACCTCAGCGGCCCGGAGAACGCGCTTACGGCACTGGCCGACCTGTGCGCGGTCGCCATCCGCCAGGCTCGACTCGAGAGCGCCCTGCGGGAGAGGGCGGATTGGGTCGGGCGTCTGGCAACGACGGACCCGCTCACCGGCCTCGCGAACCGGCTGGCCTTCGAGCGAATGCTCGAGCTGGAGATCGCCCGCGCGACGCGACAGGAAACGCAGGTGAGCGTCCTGCTCTTCGACATCGACGGCTTCGGGGAGATCAACGCCCGGGCTGGCGCCGAGTCCGCCGACAACGTCCTGCGCCACGTCGCGGCGACCCTCGCCGGCCAGGTACGGCTCGTCGACACCGTGGCGCGCTATGGGCCGGACGAGTTCGCGCTCATCGCACCCGGCGGCGGCGGCGAAATCGCGGGACGGCGCATCCATGCCGCGTTGACGAGGCTGGAGGTTGGCGGTCAGCCGGTCAGCGTCGCCGTCGGCGCGGTGGTGCATCCGCAAGACGGTGCCACGAGCGATGAGCTCCTCGCGGCCGCCGCCAGCGCGCTGGCCGAGGCCAAGCGCCGCGGTCGTGGCTCGATTGTCGTTCGGAGCAGCCCCTAGCCGAAGAGGTCGCCGACGGCGGCCCACACTCGGTCGGCAACTTCGTCGGCCGCGCCTGACCCGTCCACGACCCGCCACCGGTCCGGCTCTACGGCTGCCAGGGCCAGGTAACCCGCTCGAACACGCTGGTGGAACGCTCCGTCATGCTCGGTGCTGGTCTCGAAGCGCGTCAGCTCGTCTGCCGGGCCGCCCCGGCGTCGCGTCAGGCCGGCTTCCACGGAGATGTCAAGCAGCACGGTCCGCGTCGGTCGGAGGCCCTGGGTCGCTACCTCGGCCAATGACCGGAGGGTTTCGACGGGGACTCCGGCGCCGTATCCCTGGTACGCGAGGGTGGAGTCGGCGAAGCGGTCGCAGACCACGACTGCGCCGCGTGCCAGCGCCGGACGGATCACCTGGTCGACCAGCGCCCGCCGGGCGGCATTGAAGAGCAGCGCATCGACGATCGGATCATGCGCTTCGGAGGCTTCGAGCAGGACGCCGCGGATCCCCTCGCCGAGCTCCGTCCCGCCCGGCTCGCGAGTCGCGACCACCTCTCGGCCGAGCTGTCGAATACGCTCCGTGAGCAGCGCCTGCTGACTACTCTTGCCGGCGCCGTCGGGACCCTCGAACGTGACGAAGATCCCCGGTTGCAGGCTGTTGTCGCTGGCTATGGTCTGCACCCGTCGGTCTTGTCGGGCCGGCTGTTCTAGGCAGCCGCTGGCCGCAGCTCGCCCACGACGAACGGTTCGCTGGTGGGCTGCTCGGAGCCGCCGGCCGGCTCCCTGGTGAGGGCGACGGCCTGGGTACCAGACACAGGCTGACCAGCCAATACGGCGTAGCCGTCGGCATCCACAGTGAACAGACCGGCTGACACGGGCTGGTCGTTGGCGATATACCAGGCCTGGTAGGTCTGCCCGGCAGGCGCCTCTGGAAGCCCGACCATCACGAGGTAGGCCGTTCCGTCCGCTGAGACGGCGGCAAAGCCCGAGGCGTCCGGGTTTGCGCTGTCGCGCAGGATGGCGACCGAAGAACCGGGCTCGGCGAAGGCAGCGATGGCGTCCGCGAGCACTTCGGCGCGCTGCTCGGCGCTGGCGGCACGCTGCTGAATTCCCAGCGCCCAGACCCCGACCACGGCAAGAACCAGCACCGCGGCCATCGCCGCCCCCCATGACGCCCATGCGGGCGCCCGCCACGCCGCCGGCGCCGGGACCGGCAGCGGTCGCGCCGGCTCGGCCAGTCGTGTGCTGAATCGACCGGGCAGCTTCTTTGAGGTAGCCACGGACGTGGTGGCAGAAAGGGCCGCCTCTTGCGCAACCGCATCCAGCACCCGCGCCCTGAGAGCGGCGGGCGCATCGATCGGCGGTGCCAGCGAGGCAAGTGCCGGAACGACGCTACCAAGCTCACCAACTTCCTCGTGTGCCTCCCGGCAGGTCACAAGATGCGCGGCCAAGGCGGCGCGCTCGGCGGGCTCGAGGGCATCAAGCACATACAGACCGGCGAGCTCGGCGACCTCGTCGCAGGTGAACCCGAGCGTATCGGTTGGCCGCAGCGCGTCGGTCATTCGAGTCCCTCGAGGTGGCGGCGCAAAGTGAGCAGCCCGAGGCGAACCCTGCTCTTGATGGTTCCCAGTGGCGATTGGGTGCGCTCGGCGATCTCGACCTGGGTCAGACCGTGGAAGTAAGCGAGCTCGATGGCCTGCCGCTGTGCCTCTGGAAGCTGAGCCATTGCGTCGCGGACCGTATCGCTGTCAATCGACCGCGAGACCTCTGGCCACACATCCGGGACGGTCAGCGCCGCCGCGACGGTCTCGCCCGCTTCAGGTAATGGCACAGTGGCGCGACGGCGGCGGATGAGATCGATCGCCCGGTGGTGCGTGATCGACAGGATCCAGGTGCGCACGGATGCGCGGCCGGCGGAATACCGGCCAGCGTTGCGCCATACGCCAACGAAGGCCTCCTGGACAGCGTCCTGGGCCAACTGTGCGTCGTTCGTTATTCGCATCGCGAGTCCGTACATCAAAGCCTGGTAGCGGTCGTATAGCTGGGACAGCGCTTCCGTGTCGGCACGAGTCGCGAGACGCTCCAGGAGCGCCTGGTCCGACGTGTCCATCACAGCTGCGCTGTCGGCAGCCTCGTCCCCTACGCGGCTGCTCACGATCTCATTCGTCGCAGACACTGCCGCGGTTCACTTTTAAGCATGGTTTAGCGGCGAACGCGCGCGTCGGTGTCCGGGTACAGCCGGACGCGGCGGTATGGCTCGCGACCGCGCGAGTGCGAAACCAGGTTCGCGCGGTCGGCCATCTGGTGCTGGAGCCTGCGGATATAGGCGTTCTGAGGTGAAAGCTCGACCGGCTTGGAACCCTGGTGAACCAGGCCGATGGCATCCTCGACCTCGCGCAGAGCCGCCTCGCGCGGATCGACTTCGAGGGCATAGATCGACGTCAGCGCCGACTCGAGCTGGACCATCGTGTTCGACTTGAGGACGAAGATCGGCAGCCCACGCTCCTCGGCCTCACGCAGCGCAGGTGCCTTCTGCTTGAAGTAGTTGCGTAGCGTGATGACCGCATCTGCCTCCGCGGCGTCGCGCACCAGCGTGACGGGCAGCTGTAGCTCGCGAACGGCCTGCTGGAGCCGCTTATGGCTGACGCCGAAGCCAAGCACGCCGAGCGCGGGAAGCGAGCCGCTACCCACGGCCGGTAAGGGGATCGGCCGACGTTCGCCGGTCAGCTCCTCGTCAATGTCACCCGTGTCTGAATCGAGCAGGAATGAGGCCTCGGCATCGGGGTCAATCTGCCCGTCGCCCGCTTCCAGGCCAGAACCATTCATCGGGCCTTCTGGAGCGAGGCCTTCCTCGACGCGCAGCTGGCCAATCGCGCGGGCCGCCGAGGCGCGCCATTCGCGCTGTCGGTCGAACTCGCGTTTGTCGCGCGCGCTCGGCTCCGGCAAAGGCGTGCCGCGCTCGAGTGGCCCGCGGTCGGCTATCTCACCAAGCTGGAACCCCTGGCCAAGGGAAACCGGGCCCGTCAGCTGGTCGACGCTTTGTGGAGCGCCTTGATCCACCTCCCATGAGCCTGACGGAGAACCTCCGCCAGAGCCCGAGCCGGACCCACGGCTCTCGCGGCCGCGCCGCCATCCGCCGGTGGCGCCGGGCCGATATCCGGGTCGATAGCCTCGCTCGGCTTCACGGCCGCCGGAGTCTCGGTACGCCGAGGCCTCGCCGCGTCGCGCGTCGGGGCGCCAGCCCGGCTCCGTGCGCGAGCCGCCAAAGCTGCCGAAACCGCCGCTGCCAACGAGGCCGTTGAACCGCTCGCCAGGAATCTGTGCCTGGGGGCCGGGCCGCGGCCGGGATTGCGAGCGATGGACCGTTCCGGACTCGTCCCGCGACCGAAGCTCGGGCGCGATGGGATCGCCGCGCAGCAGCGCATCGACAGTGTCGGAGACGTCCGGATGCACGGTCACCTTGTCGCGAGACTGAATCTCCACCACGACATCGAACGTCGGCGGCGCCTTGCGCTCCAGGACGCTCTTCTGGGTCCGGCGCCGGCGGGCCTCCTCGTCGCCCAGAGTCACGCTCTGGATGCCGCCGATCAGGTCAGAAAGCGTCGGATTGAGCATCAGGTTGTCCAGGTTGTTGCCGTGGGCAGTGCCGATCAGCTGCCCGCCGCGCTCGGCGATCGTCCGTGCTGCGCTCGCCTCCAGCTCGGTGCCAATCTCATCGATCACGATGACCTCGGGCATGTGGTTCTCCACCGCCTCGATCATCACGGCGTGCTGGTGCTCGGGCGTTCTCACCTGCATCCGACGGGCGCGGCCGATGCCCGGATGCGGGATGTCCCCGTCGCCCGCGATCTCGTTGGACGTGTCCACAACGACGACGCGCTTGTCGAGCTCATCGGCCAGCACTCGAGCCGCCTCACGCAGCATCGTCGTCTTGCCGATGCCCGGCCGGCCCATGATCAGGACGCTCCTCCCCGACTCGACGAGGTCCTTGATGATCTCGATCGTCCCGAACACGGCACGCCCGATTCTTGCGGTCAGGCCGACGATCTTGCCGCTCCGATTGCGAATCGCGCTGATGCGGTGCAGGGTGCGCTCGATCCCGGCGCGGTTGTCGTCGCCGAACGACCCGATGTGGTCGATGACGTACTGGATGTCCTCCTCTGACACCTCGCGG
The DNA here is from genome assembly GCA_051003655.1 of Candidatus Limnocylindrales bacterium. Taxonomy (GTDB): domain Bacteria; phylum Chloroflexota; class Limnocylindria; order Limnocylindrales; family CSP1-4; genus JALYGJ01. The sequence continues at coordinate 5,640 of JBPCLD010000080.1, forward strand.
TCCAGCAGGACCTCCTCGCCACCGCCACCGAAGCGGGCCTCCGGCCGCCGGCCGAGGTCCATCACCACCTCGATCAGATCGCGATCAGGCGGCAGGTCACGCAGGCGCTCGGTGATCTCGGGCGGCAGCGCGAC
>JBPCLD010000081.1:0-2880 GCA_051003655.1 Candidatus Limnocylindrales bacterium
ACGCCCGCGCGGCTGGCGCGACTGAGACGCTCAACGGCGACACGATGCTCATCCACCAGACTGCGGCGGCATTCACCCTGTGGACCGGGCGCGACATCGGGCTCGACTTCGTCCAGGGCCGGCTCGATCAGGTGCGCAACGAGCAGCCGGTCGCGGCGGGGGCGGACAGCTAGACCGAGGCGCCAGGCATGCTGCCGATCGCCGACGAGAACATTCCCGGCCGCGGATACGCGGTCGTCACGTTGGCGCTGATCGCGATCAACGTCCTCGTCTTTGTCCTTCTCCAGCTCCCCAACGAAGCCTTCACCTACGGCTGGGCTGCGGTACCGCGCGAGATCACGACTGGCGAGGACATCGTTGGGCCGGTCAGGATCGGCGGCGAGGTCGCATTCGTACTGACCGAGGGGCCGAACCCGGTCTGGCTGACGCTTATCTCGAGCATGTTCATGCACGGCGGGTGGCTGCACCTGGCAGGCAACATGCTCTTCCTGTGGATCTTCGGCGACAACGTCGAGCACACCGTTGGCTCGGTCGTGTTCCTCGTGTTCTACCTGATCGCTGGGGTCATTGGATCGCTGGCACAGGTGTTCCTTGACTCGAATTCGCTTATTCCGTCGCTTGGCGCCTCGGGGGCGATTTCCGGGGTCCTCGCCGCGTACCTGGTGCTCTACCCGACGAACCGGGTGCTCGTCTTTGCCTTCTACTCCGCCATCTGGGTGCCCGCGCTGGTGGTGATCGGCCTCTGGGCCGTCCTGCAGTTCATTGGCGGTATCGGCCAGATCGCCGTTACCGAGCAGACCGGCGGCGTCGCCTATGCGGCGCACATCGGCGGCTTCCTGGCCGGGCTGGTGTTCGGGTTCATCGCCCGGGCCTTCATGGGGTCACGGCGTGACCCGCGTCGGCGAGGCCACTAGCTGGGCATCCTCTCGCGTCTGGTCGATCGGACGGTCACCCAGACGGCCCATCCCGGCCGACTGCCGGCGGGTGACGAGGCGCTCGAGATCCATCGTCGGGCACCGATCGTCGATCTGGTCGACGGCAGCGCGTTGTTCCGAGATTCCTTTGCCGCTGGCGGCGCGGGGCACATGGATCTGCCGAGACTGCGTGCCGCGGGCGTGAACGTGGTCGGGCTGACCGTTGCAACGGCGTGGCCGGATCTGCGCGGTTCGCTTTCGCGCTGGCATTTCAGGTCTTTAGGACTACCCGCGTCCGCGGTCGGCTCACACATGGCGGTCGCCGAGTGGCTGATCGCGCGGATTCATCGCTGGTGCGCTGAGTCGGGTGGCGGGATGGTGGTCCTCCGGTCGGTTGCCGACCTCGAGGCGTGCCTGGTCGAGGGCGGGCCGGTCGGCGTCCTGATCGGCGTGCAAGGCGGGCATGTGCTGGAGGGTTTACTCGGGAACGTTGCCCGGCTGCGCGAGCTGGGCGTTCGGATGTTCGCTCTGGCCCATGTCATGGACAACGACCTGGTGGGATCGTCGACCGGCCGACGAGCAGGCGGGCTGACCAATTACGGGCGGGAGGTGATCGCGGAGCTGGAGGCGCAGTCGATCATCGTTGACCTGGCACACATGTCGATTCGCGGAATTGACGGTGCCTTGCCGGTGATGCGCCGGCCGTTCGTGCTCAGTCATACGGGGCTGACGGACGTCGCCGGGGGTCGCAGTCGGTGGCGGCGGTACTCGCCAGCCACGCGAAACATTCCAGCGTCGATGGCGGGCGAGATCGGGGAAGCCGGCGGCTTGGTCGGGATCGTGCTGTCGGCGCAGCTGTTAGGCGGGTCGCAGCTGGCGCACGCAGTAGCGACGATCCGGGTGGCGATCGACGCGGCCGGCGAGGATCACGTCGCGCTCGGGTCCGACATGGACGGTGCGCTCAACATGCTCATCGACGTCGAAGGGCTCCCCGCCCTCACCGACGCGTTGCTGGCAGCTGGCCTGCTTCAGCCGACCGTCGAACGCATCCTCGGCGCGAATGCCGTTCATTTGGTTCGTACCACACTGGGGCGGGTGTAAGGTCGCGTGGAGGGGCCAACGCACGGGGGTTTCCGTGTCGCGGATGCGCACGATCGTGGCGTTTATGGGCGGACTTCTAGTCGCGCTGCTCGTTGGGCTCGTCCCGTCAGAAGTGATCAGCTGGCTCCGGGATTGGGCCGGTCGGGGCGGGCCGGACACACCAGTCGACGAGGAGCGGACCGGAAAGCCCCGACGCGGGCCGCGCAGACAGCGCGGGAGAAGCTGAGCCAATCTCGGTCGCCTCGTGACGTGGCAGCTCCAGAGATCGTCCTCAGGTCGTGAGCTGGGCACCGTTGGTTGCGACTGTTGTTGCGGCAGTGATCGTTGTCGGCTGTCGCTACCTAGGTGCCAACCCCACTTCCCCTGAAATCCAGTTAGACCTGTTGAGCCAGACCATTGGCCGCCGGCGCCCTATCGCCGGTCAACTTGCCGAGACCGCTTCTTCGGAGCGAGCTGAGAGCGGCCTGTCAGAACTACCCTCGCAACCTTCCCCGCCCGAAGTAACCCAGAACGAAGAGCACGATGAGGACGATGACTACCACGATGATGATGGTCTGAGTATCCATGACCCACCCTTCCTGATGTGAAGTCGTGCAACGTCGGACGTCGTGATCCGCAGTCGAGCGGACTTGCCGACATTCGTCGAGCACACGAGGTCGAGCGCCTTCCAAGTGGACGTTAGGTCGATGCCCCAGAGCTTGTCAACGGGACGCGACACCGGATTCGAGGGTCAGGGTTGAGTCCGGCCCCGACAAACGGGCCTGCGCACGGAACGGGCTGGCGGAGAGGGAGGGATTCGAACCCCCGGACCTTTCGGTCAACGGTTTTCAAGACCGCCGCCATAAACCGCTCGGCCACCTCTCCG
>JBPCLD010000082.1:0-4587 GCA_051003655.1 Candidatus Limnocylindrales bacterium
GGCCCGGCCGGCCGATCAACAATCGAGCCAGCACGGCCTGGCCACGGGCATCCTCCAGCGCCTGATGGCTGTGATCCGCACCAAGGCCAAGCCACATGTCGACGAATACGCGGCGTGTCTGCTCCCATCGTTGGGCGTTGGCGACGGCCATGTAGTACGACTTCAAGTCCAGCGCGCTGACGCCGAATGGATTGCGCCCGACATAGCGCCAGAAGTAGTCGGCCACGAACATCCAATCGAATGGAGCGTTGAAGCCGACGAAGACAGGTCGGGATCCACTCGATGCCTCCGCGACCCACGCCTCGAACGTTGCCATCGCGACCCCGGGTTCCAACCCGTTCCTCTCGAGGTGCCTTCGCTCGAGCTGGTGCACGCGAGCCGCGCCCTCGTCCCAGGCCATATCCGGTATCGGCTTCAGCTCAAGGTAAATGGCGACGTCCGGGTCGTCGACGACGCACGCGCCGATGGACAGCAGGCTGCCGGTGCTCGGGCTTGGGCCGGATGCCTCGATGTCGACGCTGATCAGGACCTCGGTGGTGTCAGGCTGCTCCATAGCTGCCCATGGTGACCGAATGCGGGGATCGCAACGCAACGAACCTGCAAGCGGCGCGGTCCGCGCGATGCTCGACAGGCTGCACCACTGGCGGGCACTCTCCGTACATGGGCGGATTCATCATCGGCATCCTCGTAGGCATCGTGATCGTGATCCTCGTTCTGGTGCAGTGCACAAGGGCGATCTTCTGAGGATCTGAGCACCGACAAGTCCGCGCCAGGGTTGTCCACATCGACTTATCCCCAGACCGAGTCGACTTATCCCCAGACCGAGCCGCGTCGGGGATAACGTCATGAAACCCGCCCAAAGTCGTGGATGGCACACCTTGTGCGCCCTGGGTCATGGCCCTAACGTTCCTCTCAGCCCGAAGGGGCCCACGGAAACCGGATCACCGGCAGGGGGCTTGCTCCCAGCAGGTGAGACGGCCGGAGGAACAGGTCGCACGGGGACTCGTTCCCGAGCGGCGCGAGAGGCTCGTCCTTTCGCAGCCTGATCTTCCAAACCGAGGTTCCTTCGGGTCTTTTCCTGCCCGCGACAGGGCGGGCCCTGTCGCGCGGTGTCGACCGGCCCCGCTCGGGCCGAACGGCGCTACGCGCCCAACGACCCTCGGGCCGACGCGCCCGCCCCGTGTCACCCGCGTGGCTGGGTTATTGCAGGGCGTCGAGGATGTAGCGGAACAGGTCGTGCGCCGAGACGATGCCGGTGGCTTGGCCGTCGATTACCAGTGGTATGTGCCGGAAGCCGCCGACCGCCATCTTGTGAATCGCGACGGCAACGCTGTCGTCTGGCCGCAGCACCACGGGATCAGCAGTCATCAGGCTGCCAACGGTGGTGCCATTCAACTCGGTACCGTGGGCCTTCAGGACGAGGTCGCGCTCGCTCAGTATTCCGCGGATTCCACCATCGTCGGCGACGATCAGGCAGCCAATCGAGGCGCGTTGCATCTGGCGAACGGCGTCGGCAGCGGTAGCGGTCGAGGCAATCATCATGGGCGTGTCGGCGTGCACGGCGGTCAGCGGAACGCCCACCAGCTTGGTCTCGAAGGCCGTTCCTGATCCGGGAACGTCAACCGTGCGCAGGTCGGCGCCGCAGTTCTCGCATTCGTCGGCGCCCTGAATGTTCTCGAAGCCGCAGGAAGGGCAGATCATCGGCTGCCGGTCAGTCGACCGTCCAGGTCTCGCCGCTTACGAGCAGCTTCTCTAGGTTCCCGTCGCCGAACTTCATCATTGCATCCTCGATCTGCCCCACGACCAGCTGGTCGTGCGTTGGCCGCTGAATGCGGCGCAACACGCCGACCGGAACCGGGAACTGCGGCCACCACATCCGCGACAGCATGTAGGCCAGGTAGGGATCCTCGGCCTCCTCGTCGTGGACGAGCAGGTCAGCTTCGGTCACGCCGTCAACACCCAACTGGACGATCTCGGGGTGCAGGCCATTCAGGCGAATGCCTTTGTCGCGGTCCTTGCCGAAGATCATCGGCTTGCCGTGCTCGAGGACGAGGGTCCTGTCGTCACGGACCTCGCGTTCGGTGAAGTCGCGGAAGGCCCCATCGTTGAAGATGTTGCAGTTCTGTAGGACCTCGACGAACGCCGAGCCCTTGTGGAGGCCCGCCCGGTTGAGCGTCTCCTGGAGGTGCTCGGTGTGGGTATCGACCGACCGTGCAACGAAGCTGGCTTCGGCGGCCAGTGCCAGCGACAGCGGCTGGACCGGGAAGTCGACCGTCCCGGCAGGCGAAGACTTGGTCTTCTTTCCCAGCTCAGAGGTCGGCGATGCCTGGCCCTTGGTCAACCCATAGATGCGGTTGTTGAACATCACCAGCTTGATGTCGACGTTGCGGCGCATCGAGTGAATCACGTGGTTGCCACCGATCGACAGTGCGTCGCCGTCCCCGGTGATCACCCAGACCATCAGCTCTGGTCGCGCGACCTTGAGGCCGGTGGCGAGGGTCGGGGCCCGGCCATGGATGGTGTGGAAGCCGTAGGTGTTCATGTAATAGGGCAGGCGGCCCGAGCAGCCGATGCCCGAGATGAAGACGATGTTCTCCTTCGGCACGCCGAAGTCGGGCATGGTCTTCTGGGTCTGGGCGAGGATCGAATAGTCGCCGCAGCCCGGGCACCAGCGAACTTCCTGATCGGATACGAAGTCCTTGCGCGTCAGCTCGCTGATCTGCGCGTTTTCTGGGCTCAACGGTGGCGCGCCGCTATTGCCGTTGCCGTTCGCTGGCGTCGGGTCATCCATGACCTTCGTGGTCGGATCCATCAGTTCTTGTTCTCCCCGAGCAGGTCCTCGGCGGCCTGCTTGATCTCGATGATGCGGAACGGCTTGCCGCGCACCTTGTTGTAACCGACGACGTCGATCAGGAACCTGGCTCGAAGGAGCAGCGACAGCTGGCCGAGGTTGACCTCGGGCACCAGCACGCGCCGGTAGCTGCGCAGGATTTCCTCGGTGTTTGTGGGGAGCGGGTTCAGGTGACGGAGATGTGCGTGCGCGACGCTCCAGCTCTCCGCCTGCAGCCGTTCGGTGGCGCTTCGGATCGCGCCGTAGGTGGAGCCCCAGCCGAGAATCAGCAGGTCACCACGCTCTGGCCCGTCGACCTGGAGCGGCGGGATGTCGCGCGCGATGCCGGCGACTTTCTCGTGACGGAGGACCTGCATACGGTGGTGGTTGTCCGGGTCGTAGCTGACGTTGCCGGTGATGTCGGCCTTTTCAAGCCCGCCGATGCGGTGCTCGAGCCCCGGTATTCCGGGCGGGGTCCATGGCCGGGCGAGAGTCTCCGGATTGCGCGCGTACGGCTGGAACGTGGCCCGGTCGGTGTGGTTTTCGACAGAGATGTCGGGCAGGTCGGCAACCGACGGGATCTTCCACGGCTCCGACCCGGAGGCCAGGAAGGCGTCCGACATATAGATGACCGGCGTCATGTACTTGAGCGCCAGGCGCCACGCCTCGATCGCGTAATCGAAGCACTCAGCCGGCGTCGCCGGGGCGACGATGGGAACGGGCGAGTCGCTGTTGCGCCCGAACATCGCCATCAACAGGTCCGCCTGCTCGGTTTTGGTGGGCATGCCGGTGGATGGACCGGCGCGTTGCACGTCGACAACGACGAGCGGCAGCTCGACCATCATGGCCAGGTTCAGCGCTTCGCTCTTGAGTGCGATGCCCGGCCCGGAGCTCGCGGTCATGCCCATCTGGCCGCCGTAAGAGGCACCGATTGCCGAGCCGATGGCCGCAATCTCGTCCTCGGCCTGGAAGGTCTTGACGCCGAAGTTCTTGTACGTGGCGAGCTGATGCAGGATGTCGCTTGCCGGCGTGATCGGGTAGCTGCCGTATACGAGCTCGCGGCCCGCGAGTCGCGATGCGGTAACAAACCCGAGCGCCGTCGCCTCGTTGCCAGTGATGTTGCGGTAGGTGCCAGGGGCGAGCTTGGCCGGCGCCACGCGGTAGGTGGTGTGGAACATCTCCGTGGTCTCGCCGAAGGCATAGCCGGCCTTAAGCGCGCGGACGTTCCCTTCGGCAACCTGAGGCTTGGCCGAGAAGCGCATCTCGATCCAGCGGAGCGTCGGCTCCATCGAGCGCTCGTACAGCCAGAACATCACGCCGAGGGCGAAGAAGTTCTTGGTCAGGTCGACCTGCTTATTGGTCATGTCGAGACCTTCGAGCGCTCGCGAATTGAGCGTGCTGATAGGGATCTCGAAGACGTTGTATTGCTTGAGCGAGCCGTCTGTCAGCGGGTTGGTCTCGTAGCCCGCCTTCTTCAGGTTGTTTGGGTTGAACGCGTCCTGGTTGACGATCAACGCGCCGCCGGCGGGAAGGTCGCCGATGTTGGTGCGCAGTGCCGCGGGGTTCATGGCGACCAGCACGTCCGGGTCATCACCGGGGGTGTAGATCTCCGAGCTCGAAAAGCTGAGCTGGAACCCACTGACGCCGGGCAGCGAGCCCGCCGGCGCGCGGATCTCGGCCGGGTAGTCGGGAAGGGTACTGACATCGTTGCCGAACACCGCCGCCGTGCGCGTGAACTGAGTGCCGGTGAGCTGCAT
>JBPCLD010000083.1:0-18066 GCA_051003655.1 Candidatus Limnocylindrales bacterium
ACGCCAACGGCATCGCCGACCGAATCGCCGACTAGCGCTCCCACGCCGACGCCCACGCTGGCTCCCACGCCAACCCCGACCCCCACGGCGACCCCGACCCCCACGCCAACCTCAACGCCGACGCCGACGCCGACGCCGACCCCGACCCCGACACCCACGACGACCCCAGACACCGGACCCACGCCGGCTGGAGATGCTCCGAACCTGCTGGGAGCGTGCCTGACGATGACCAATCAGCCCTCAGGCGACTTTGACCAAACACTCCTCCTCGACGCCTCGTTTAGAGACGAGGACCTTCAAGGCTTGAGCGTGGCCATGAACAACGCCAACGGCGGCGACCCAGCCGAAGGCGTAGTCGTGCTCCCCGGGCTGTGGCAGGTCGCACTCGGCATCGATCGTGGAACGCCGACAGGCAACCTGGCTTTCACCCTGGCCGAGGCGACGGACATGAGGGGAGCGATACACGACGTGATGGCGGCTATCGCGGAGTCGGTCGGCCAGGTTCCCGATAATTTCCGGCCGGGCCGTTCCGTCGGCGAATCGTGCGGAGGATTCTAGCGGGCCTTCAAACGCGAAGCGACTACGCGCGGAGAGTGGCCAGTCGCAGTGCCGCCGCGCGAATAGTCTCGAGCTTCTTGGGGAACGCGAATCGGATCTTCGTTCTACCGAGCTCGGGTCGCGAGTAGAAGGACGACCCGGGCACCGTGGCGACGCCGGGCGACGCAGTCAGTCGTCGGGCGAAGGTGACGTCGTCCTCGTCGGTCAGATCGGAGACGTCGGTCATCACGTAGTAGGCGCCATCCGGAACGAAGACGCGGAACCCGCCCTCGCGCAGGGCGGAGACGATGACGTCGCGCCGCTCCAGGTAGCCCGCCAGGAGCGACGCGTAATACGAATCAGGCAACCCAAGCGCGACCGTTCCCGCGGCCTGCAACGGCGCGGCGGCACCGACGGTGAGGAAATCATGCACCTTGCGGATCGCGGACGTCAGCTCGGACGGGCCGATCACCCACCCGACACGCCAGCCCGTGACCGAGTATGTCTTCGAGAGCGAGTTGATCGCCACAGTGCGCGACGCCATCCCGGGCAGGGTCGCCATAGGAACGTGCGCGCCGCCGTAGACCATGTGTTCGTAGATGTCGTCGGTGAACACGATCACGTCGTGCTCGATACAGAGCGAAGCGATCTGCTCCAGCTCCGAACGCGTGAACACCTTGCCGGTCGGGTTATGTGGCGTGTTGAGCACCAGTCCACGTGTTCGCGGGCCAAATGCAGCTCGAAGCTCGTCAAAATCGAACGACCACGACGGTTCATACAAAGTGACGTAGCGCGGCACCGCGCCGGACAGGATCGCGTCCGGGCCGTAGTTCTCGTAGAACGGCTCGAAGACGACCACCTCGTCGCCCGGGTTGAGCAGCGCGAGCATCGCGGCGATCATCCCCTCGGTCGCGCCGCAGGTGACGGTGATGTCGGTCTGCGGGTCGACCGACCACGATGGATAGAACCGCGTTGTCTTGGCCGCGATTGCCTCCCGGAAATCGCGCGCGCCCCAGGTGATCGCGTACTGGTTGATGTCGGCATAAATAGCGGCCGACGCCGCGTCCTTGAGCTCGACCGGGCAGGCAAAGTCTGGGAAGCCCTGGGCCAGGTTGACCGCTTGGTGCTCCTGGGCGAGGCGAGTCATCTCACGGATGACGGACTCAGTGAAGCGGCTGGCCTTTTCGGAAACTCGGGAAACCCGCGCAGACGCGGGCGGGAGGGTTGTCGACATCGGTTGATGATGCCTTATCGACACCGTTATGCGGTACGCTCAAATTGATCTTCCGGAGAGGGCGAAGCACTTGAACTGTCCGCGATGCGGCTCATCGACCCAGGCTGGGCAGAAATTCTGCCCCGAATGCGGGCTCGCCCTGGGCACCATCTGCCCGAACTGTGGCACGCCGTTCGAGGGCAGTCCCAAGTTCTGTGCCGAGTGCGGTACAACGCTTGGCGCCGGCGCCATCACCACACAGCCGACTGGACCAGGCGAACCGGCGCAGCCGAGTCCCAGCCCGCAGGCGATGCCGTTCGCCGAGCGACGCTACGTCACAGTGCTGTTCGCCGATCTGGTCGGCTTCACGACGATGTCCGAGCAACAGGACGCCGAAGAGGTGCGCGATCTCCTATCGCGCTACTTCGACACTGCGCGCGAGGTCATAGAGGGCTACGGCGGCAGCGTCGAGAAGTTCATCGGCGATGCGGTTATGGCCGTGTGGGGCGCGCCGGTAGCCCGGGAGGATGATCCTGAGAGAGCTGTTCGTGCCGGCCTGGAGCTGGTCGATCGAGTCCGGCAGCTGGGAAACGCCGAACGACCGCTGGCACTCCGTGCAGGCGTCCTGTCGGGCGAAGCGGCAGTATCCCCCGGCCGCGTGGGCGAAGGAATGATTGCCGGCGACCTCGTCAATACGGCCTCGCGTCTCCAGTCGGTCGCGCCTTCAGGGGTCGTGCTGGTGGGCGAATCGACCCAGCAGGCCACCAGCCCGGCCATCGCCTATGAGCCGGCCGGCGAACAGCTCCTGAAGGGGAAGCAGGCGCCGGTCCCGGCATGGCGAGCACTGAGAGTGGTGGCCCGCGTTGGCGGCGGGGGTCGCGACGAGGGTCTCGAGCCGCCTTTTGTGGGCCGCGAAGAGGAGTTGCGCCAGCTGAAGGATCAGCTTCATACCGCCGAGCGCGAGCGCAAAGTGCGCGTCGTTGCGATCACCGGCCAGGCCGGGATGGGCAAGAGCCGCCTCGTCTGGGAGCTCGAGAAGTACCTTGATGGTCTGGCCGCACCGCTCTACTACTGGCACCAGGGCCGATCCCCGTCCTACGGCGAGGGCGTCACTTATTGGGCGCTGGGCGAGATGATCCGCCGTCGCGCGACCATCGCTGAAGGTGAGGACGAGAACGCCACGCGCGCGAAGCTGCGCTCGGCGCTTGATCAGTTCGTGCCCGATCCGGACGAGCAGCGTTGGCTTGAGCCCGCACTTGGCGCCCTGCTCGGCATCAACGAGGCCGACTGGGGTGCACGCGAACAGCTCTTCAGCGCCTGGCGCACCTTCCTCGAGAGGGTCGCCGACCAGGGTCCCAGCGTGTTCGTCTTCGAGGACCTGCACTGGGCCGACAGCGGTCTGCTCGACTTCATCGACCACGTCCTGGAGTGGACCCGTGATCGGCCGATGCTGATCGTGACGCTGGCCCGGCCAGAGATCCTCGACCGTCGCCCGAACTTCGGCTTGGGCCACCATGCGTTCGTCTCGCTCCATGTCGAGCCGCTGGGCGACGCGGCGATGGAGGCACTCTTGCGCGGGCTGGTCCCCGCACTGCCTGATGACGACCTGCGCCGTATCGTCGAGCGCGCGGAGGGTGTGCCGCTCTACGCAGTCGAGACGGTGCGCTCCCTGGTCGATGGCGGCCACCTCGTGCGCAATGGAGACGTGTACCAGCCGGTCGACAAACTGCCAATGCTCGAGATACCACCCACCTTGCGGGCTCTGATCGCATCCCGCCTCGACGCGCTCGAAACGGCCGATAGCAGCCTGCTGCAGGATGCTTCCGTGCTGGGAATCGTGTTCTCGGTGACCGCGCTGGGTGCGCTGTCGGGCCGAGCGAGCGACGACGTGACCGCGCGCTTGCGGGTGTTGTCCAACAAGGAGTTGGTTGCGTTGGAGACCGACCCGCGCTCGCCGGAGCGCGGCCAGTACCGCTTCACACAGGGTCTGATCCGCGAAGTGGCTTACGGCACGCTCTCGAAACGGGAGCGCCGGTCAAGACACCTCTCGGCGGCCCGCTACTTCGACACGTTGGGCGACGACGAGCTGGCGGCCGTGCTGGCCAACCACTACCTCGAGGCCTACAAGGCCGCACCGGAAGGGGCGGAAGGCGCGGCTATCGCCGCGCAGGCGCGGGTTGCGCTACGAGCGGCGGCAGAGCGCGCTTCGCGGCTGCACTCGCACGAGCAGGCGCTGGCGTACTTTGACCAGGCGATGGCGGTTACGTTCGATGAAGGCGACCGCACTGAGACCGGCACACAGGCAGCCCAGTCGGCCATCGCGGTCGGGAAATTTGACACGGCGGAGAATTACCTGCGCGCCGCGATTGCCTGGCACGAGGAACGCGGCGATTCGCTGAACGCGGGCGAGACGTCCGCGCTACTCGGCCAGATGCTCCTTCAGGGCTCTCGCGTAGACGAGGCGATGGATCTGCTGACGCTGACGCTCGAGCAACTGCCCGCCGAAGCCAGTAGGACGATGATCCAACTGCAGGGCCAACTCGCTCGCGGACACATGTTCCGCGACCGAGCCGATCTCGCTCTGGTGTCGGTCTCGCGCGGGCTGGAGGCCGAGGAAGGGTTGGACAGGAGAGCGGCCTCCTTGCAACTGATCATCACGAAGAGCTGGGCGCTCCAGGCGTTGCGCCGGCCACGCGAGTCGACCGCGTTGCTGCTCGGCGCAATGCGCATGGCAGACGACGAAGGCGAGCTAGGTGCTCGAACCAGGGCACGGTATAACCTGAGCGGTTACCTCAGCAAGGATGACCCTCACTTGGCGTTGGAGATCGCCCAGGAGTGCATGGCGCTTGCACAGCAATTCGGCCTTACCCTTTTCGTCGCGAACGCCGCCGGCAACGCTGCGGCCGCGGCGCTGGTCATTGGCGATCTCGCCCGGGTGCTGAGCTTGGAAGAGGGCGTCGCCCAGGTGACCAACCCGATCGGCCTCGGAATTCATGGATATGCGGCTGCGGCCGCCGCGTTGCGCGGCGACAAGGAGGGGGCGCTCCGGCGAATGGCCATCGTTCACGCCGCGCAAGTCGGATCGAGCTCGGCGCAGGACCTGTCAACGATTGGCTACCAGGAGGCCATGATCGGCTTCGCGGAAGGAAACCTCCAGAAGGCTCAAGGGACTGCGCGCCAAGGGCGCGATGCCTATGTTGGGGCCGACAGTCCCCTCGCCGCGGTGCTGGCCGCGCACGTCAGCATCTTGCTCCGCGACGTGGACGGGCTGAAGGCCGATCGCGCCTGGCTGGCGAGCAACGCCATATTCGGCGCGTGGCTGGATCGCTCGCTGCGAACGGTTGACGTGGGCGCCCTCGCCCTCGACGGCAACACGGCAGAGGCGCGCGCGGCTTATCGGCGCGTGATCGATGAGTGGCGGGCCGCCGATCTGCGTCTCGATCTCGCCCTGGCCCTGCTGGCTCGCGCACGATTGCTCGGTGCGGTCGATGAGGAAGCCGCAGCCGGCCGCGATGAAGTGGCCGGCATCTTCTCCGCTATGGGCGCGGATGGCCTGCTCGAGCGCCTCGAGGCGGGTGCGACCGCTCAGGCCCTGGCCGTCAAGCGGACCCCGTCGACTCTCCCGGCAGGCGCTGCCACAGCCAGACGCTGAACGGCGGTGTGACAGGCTAGGTGGCACTCCGAGGCCGTAGCCTTGGCGATGATGGCAGTGGCAGTACTGGAGGCGGGTCTCGCGGACGATTCTTTTGAGCTGACTCCCGAGCAGCGCACGGCGGTCGAATGGACTGATGGTCCGTTGATGGTGCTCGCCGGCGCGGGTACGGGCAAGACCACGGTCGTCGTGGAGCGGGTTCGCCACCTGCTGGCCACCCAGCCGGGTCTCGAGCCGGAGAACGTTCTGGTTCTGACTTACAACGTAAGGGCGGCCGCCGAGCTGATGGAGCGGCTCGAGGGCGCGCTCGGTCTTGAGGTTGCCAGTCGCCTGTGGGTCCACAACTTCCACAGCTTTGGCAATCGTGTCCTGACGGAGCACCGCGCCGATGTCGGGCTGGCGGAGGGAGCAGACGTTCTGGACACGGTCGGCCAGCGCTTGCTGCTGCGCGAGCTCAGACCGCAGTTCGCCCATTTCGTCTATCACGCCATGGCGCGCGACCAGAATGCGGCCAGTCGCTTCGCGGACGTGATCAGCCGCGCCAAGGATGAGCTCGTTACCCCTGACGAGTACCTCGCCTATGCGCACGCCAGGCGCCAGGCGTTCGAGATGACCCACGGCGTCGGTGAGTTCGAGAAGGCGCTCGACGAGTTGCGTGAGCGCGAGGCGCTGGGCACCACGTGGCAGGTACAGGCTGTTCGCCGTGAGCTGGTCGGCCAGGGCAGGGAGGCAGCGGACAAGCGGGCCAGCCGCGAGGCGCGGCGCGATGCTTCGGGCACTGGCGAGCCACTGTGGTGGAACCAGCTGACCAAGGAGCAGGAGCGCCTCGCGCGTGGTTTGATGCCCACATACATCCGCGACGCGGAGGCGTACGACGTGCAGCGGCTGATCGAGGAGGCCGATGCTTACGCCATCTACCAGCGCGCGCTCCGGGAGCGCGGCCTGCTGGATTTCGGAGAGCAGCAGCTGCTCACCATCCAGCTGCTGACCGAGCGGCCGAACATCGTGCTTCGGTACCAGGCTCAGTTCCGGCACGTGCTCGTCGACGAGTTCCAGGACGCCAACATGGCCCAGATCCTGCTGCTCGAGCTGATCGGCCGCGGCCCGGACAAGCCGGACAACGTCGTCGTCGTGGGCGACGATGATCAGTCCATCTACCGCTTCCGCGGCGCGAGCTACGCCGCGTTCGACCGCTTCCGCGACCGGTTCCAGCGTCCTCCCACGTGGGCCCCGGACCGGCCGACCGCCACGGTCGCCAGCCAGCCGCTGCTGGAGAATCGGCGCTCGACGGGCAACATACTGTCGGCCGCGAGCCGGCTCGTCGCGCGCAACCAGAAACGGCTCAAGAAGGGCGCGCTGGTGCCGGTCAAGCCGGACGGCGCCCGCGTAGACCTCACCTATGCCACGGATGAGCGGGACGAGGCCGACGTGGTTGTCGAATGGATGAAGCGAACGTTCGAATCGCTCCCGCAGCCGCGTCGCTGGAGCGATATCGCGGTCCTGTACCGCAAGCACAGGCACCGGGACCTGATCGTCGAGCGCCTGCGCAAGCAGGACATCCCATACGTCGTTGTCGGCGGGACGGGGCTCTTCTCGGTCCCCGAAGTGCGTGATGTCGAAGCCGCGCTGCGCGTGGCGGCAAACCCGGAGGACTCGGCCGCTTTCGTGCGTCTGCTCTCCGCGGGACCGTGGCGGCTCGACGCTGCCGAGATCCTGCGCCTGACCAACGCGGCAGCGTGGGATGGCCGGTCCATCTACCACGCCGCGCTCGACGTCCTTCGCGAGGGGGAGATATCGGTATCGGAGCCACCCGGCGCGGCGCTCCCGCGCAATGTCGCCGGTGTACTCGCCGGCGTCGCACAGACGCTCTGGGCAGAGACGGACTTTGACGATTCGGAGCCCGATACCGTCAAGCAGCGTCGAAACCGTGAGCAACGCGCTATATGGCGCAGGGAACAGCTCGACGCAAGACTCCGGGTCAAGCTCGAGCGACTCACCGACCTGATCAACCAGCTCGTGCCGCGCGCTCAGCGCGAAGGCCCGTTTGCGGTGCTGGAGGATTTCCTCGTGCGCACGAACATGCTGCACGACCTCATCGCGGTGGAGACGCCGGACGCGCAGCGAACGGTGCTCGCGCTGGCGCGGCTGATGCGCTTCGTCGCCGACTGGCAGACCTCGCATCCGCGCGACAGCCTGACGCAGTTCATCGGCTATCTGGACATCTACCAGCAGGCGGGCGGTGACCTGGACACCGAACAGAGTGGTCGCGTCGAAGTCGAGGGCGTCCAGCTGATGACGGTCTACCAGGCCAAAGGTCTCGAATACGAGGCCGTCGTGGTGCCACGTTTGGTCGAAGGGCAGTTCCCCGACACGCGCGAGGAGCGGATGCTCATCCCGGTCGGCTTGTTGAAGCAGGAACCGCCGCAGGACTTCGCGATCGACGAGGAGCGCCGGCTCCTGTTCGTTGCCATGACGCGCGCCAGGAGCCGGTTGCTGCTCACCGCTCTTCAGCCCACGGGAACAAAGACGACGCCCAGCCGCTTCGTCGGCGAGATAGCGCGCGTTGGCGGATCGGACGACGCGCCATTTTCGTCGGACGATTTCGAGCCGCAGAGTCCGGCCGACCTGCACATCGAGCGGCGCGCCCAGGGGCCCCAGGCGGAAGTCGACGAATTCCGTTCCGGGCGTTCGGGGGCGGAAACCGCACCTGAGACAACAAAGCAGTTGCTCAAGCTCATGCCGGTGCCGCTGGCGCACGAGCGGCGGTTTGCGTTGCGCCGTCGAGCGGTCGAGATCATGAGCATGCTGGAGGGCCTCGCGCCGGACAACCACTAGGGGCGCGCGGCGCTCACCGCGGAGCTGGTCGAGGTCGCCGAGGCGGCGGCCGGTGCGGCCGGCCAGGCCCGCCTGGACGGGTTGGACCCGTTGACGATGAACGTTCTGTCGCGCCACGCGCCGGCGGGCAAGGCGCTGCTCGAGATGGCGTCGTTGCCACAGACCTTCTCGCACTCGCAGCTGCGTATGTACTCGGAGTGCCCGCTCAAGTACGCGTTCGACAAGGTGTATCGGATCCCGGTCTCGGAGCGACCCGGTTACTTCGAGTTCGGTGGCGTGATCCATCGTGCGTTCGAGGTCTACGCGACGGCACGCCGAGACGCGGTCGCGGCGGGCCTTCCGCCGCCCGGCTACGAGACGCTGCGCCCGGCCTTCGACTCCGCGTGGCAGCCACGCAACTTCGCCGACGCGCAGGCCGCCGATCACTATTCAAAGCGTGCCGAGCCGGCGTTGCGCCGCTTCTACGACCGGGAGGTCGCAAGCCTCGCAGAGGCTGTCGCCTTCGAGGCCGGCTTCACGCTCGAGCTGCCCGCAGAGGGCCAGGAGCAGTCAGTCCTCATGTACGGGGTCATCGACCGCGTAGATCGCCACGCCGATGGCTCGATAGAGATCACCGACTACAAGACGGGCAAGCCCAAGTCTCAGAAGGACGTCGACGAGGACGAGCAGCTCTCCGCCTATGCCCTGGCCATGTCCATGGGCGCCGTCCTGGATCCGAGCACGAAGCAGCGCCTGCCGGCGGCGTCGAAGCTGACGCTCTACTTCACCGAGATCGACCAGGCCGTGAGCACGACGCGCACGCCAGAGCAGCTTGATGCCTTCCGTTTGACGGTCATCGAGAAGGCACGCCGCATCCGCTCAGGGGACTTCACCGCGACACCCGACATGTGGCGCTGCGGACGCTGCGAGTACAGGTTGATCTGCCCAAGCCGCTTCGGATCAGACCAGCCCGTCTGAGGCCACTGCCCCCGCCGTGGCCGCGCCGCAGCTCGCTCGTCTCCGCGTCCAAACCCTCCGTTCCCGTGGCCGCGCCGCTCGTCTCAGCTTCCCAGCGTGCGTCCGCGCCGCTCGTCTCAGCTTCCCAGCGTGCGTCCGCGCCCAGGCGGCTTGCTCGGGCGGTTGGGTCGCCGGCGCCGGGACCAAGTTGTCACCTAGACATGGTTGGACTGTTATCCAACGCCGGCAGGTGCGCGATCGCGGCGCCCGCCGGATTCGTCGTCATCCAGCCTGGTGAGGTCTGGGTGATGGCGTTCGGGCCACGCGGACTCGATCTCGGCCTCCGGTTCGCTTCATAGCAGTTCGTGGATGTCTGGTTGACAAGAACCACAGGCCACGCAGCGTGCCGGTCGGAGTGCGCAGCCAGTTCCGTACGGCAATCGCGCGGTGCGGCAGGTGGGCATCAAGCACGGCCGCATGCCTCGCGGCGCGGCGACGCGCGGTGCTCGTTTCTGACACGACCAGAAGCCTCGAGACGCCTCTCGCCTGCCATCCGAATCGGTCGCGAGCGACCTTGGCCGCAAGCCTGGCCTTCTCATCGAGCTTGCGGAGGGTCCCCTCGATAGAAGGAAGCTCCGTCTTGACCTCAATGGCCAGCACGATCCCCGAGCCGGAGTGGAAGGCAAGGATGTCGAACGAACCTCGCTCGCCGAACTCGGAATAGGTGACCTCGACCTCGACGATCCAGCCGTGACGACCCAGCACTTCCGCGACGTGGCCGACCAGCGCCGCGCGGTCCTCATCGAGGAGGCGATCGAGCGCGCCGCCACGCCATCTGACATCAATCACGAGCGTGGCATCGAGGGCAGCGAGAGTTCTTCCCACCAGGGCAGTCGACAAGCTGGCGATGTGGCCCCGCTCGATCATCGAAACGGTGTGCTGCGAGCAGCCAACCCTTTCCGCCAGGTCGAGCTGGCGCCAGCCATGCCGGCGCCGGAGGGCTCGCACGATGCTGCCCAGCCGCTGGCCGCCCATCGGACGATCATGGATTCGGTGAATTGGCCCAGACTTATGCGCGACTTGGCTAGCAATTCACGACCTGCCGCGGCCGTTCACTGGCGACGGGAGAAGCGGCTGGAAACGCGCGCTGGCGCACTCCTGGCAATGATCCTGATCTGTTTCGGCTGTGCTGCAACTCCCCTGCCTGCGACGCGGGCCCCGGCGCCGGCGAGCTCAAACCCGATAGCCGCCACGCCATCTTCGACGGTTGCATCGAGCGCCACGCCGACCTCACCTCTGATCGCGACACCGACACCCGACGCATCTGCCACCCCGGCACCGACGATGCCTCCTGCCGCGGACATCGCCGCCGCGCTCGCCACGCCAGGCACGATGACGGCCTGTCTGTCGGTGGTTGGACCGCCAGCGACCGCACTGACCGGCGAGGGCCAGCTGGTCGGCTACAATGTGAGCATCGCTGCGGAGATCGCCAATCGGCTGAACCTGGAGCTCGAAACCCAGGAGCCGCTGTTCGATGACCTCATCAACCGAATCCGTGACCACGAATGCGACATCTCGGTTTCCAGCCAGAACATCACCGCGAGCCGGCTGGAGCTGGTCGATTTTGTCGTGTACAGCGAATCGCTCCAGCCCGTCCTCGTGAAGATCAATAACCCGCACAACATCAACACCCTGACCGACCTGTGCGGGCAGCCTGTCTCCGCGACCGAGGGCACCACGCACGTGGACCTGGTCAATGGGACGGGGGACTACGTGGGACAGGGGCTGAACGAAGATTGCCGAGTGGCTGGTTACCCAAAGATCGACCTGCGAATCCATGAAACGGAGTCGCACGCCGTGACGGCCCTCCTCCGGGGAGATGTGACCGCTTACCTCGGCAACCCGAGCTTCGCTTTTGAGTTCAGCGAGCAGATCGAGTACTCGGATGGGACGTTGCCGCCCGCGCGCCAGGGCATAACGAGCGCCAGGGATCGCCCGGCGCTTCATGCCGCGGTCGCCGCCACGCTGGCGGAGATGATGGCTGACCGAAGCTATCGCGCGATACTCGTCCAGCACCTGCCGAACGACGAATCAGTTCAGGTCGTAAGCATCCTGGAATAGCCCAAATCAGAACCCGGGGCAGGCGTCGTCGTCGGGGAGCAACGGGTGCAGGTAGAGCTGGTACAAGACCTCGTCGGAGCGCCAAAGCGTCAACTCTGTGGCTCGCTCGAGCATCGGGCGCAGAGTCGCAAGGTCCTCTGTTTCGATCATCGCGCAGCGGTATTCGGCAGGCTCGCCCCAGGACGTGCCCAGATCCGCGATCGGCCTATCGAGCGGCCACTGGACCTCATTGGCCATGCCCGGGTCAGGCAGGTTCTTGGGATCTGCCGGGAACGAGATCACGCGCAGGCGGTCGTAGGCGTACGGCACCTCCTCGCCGACCACGTCGGCTTCCAGCCATGACCGCAGGTTCTGCATCAGGTCCTGGAACTGGCGAAGGGCCCGATCTCGGGATCGCCGCCCGCCATGTCCGTCACCGACGTGCGGTGGACGGTGCCATCGGCGTAGACGATCGTGAACTGCGAGCAGATCGCCCGCTGGGCGGCTGGTGCCGCGCCGTTCAGCATGCCCGAGGTCGCCGTCGCCAGCTGACCGCAAAGAGCTCGCCCGGCTCACTCGGTGTCGTTGAGCGTGTTGGGCATCGCGTATAGTCCGCGGCAATCACGCGGGGGGCGGAGGGGCATTTGACCGTTTCCACGAATTCGGTGCGGGCAGCCTGCGGGCACCGGATGCCCTTTGTCGGCGCTGAGTACATTCGCGTGATCAGCGCGTGAGCAGCAAGTCGTCGCCGCCCCGTCCGGGATCGGCGTGATCACGCGAAGGGACTCACAGATACCTTCAGGTCCCGCTGTGAGTGGCACACCGGCGCCGCGCGCGGGCGCGGCCGAGCGCGCGGGCAAGGTCCCCGCGGTCACGCTCGAAGGTCTCGAGAAGCGCTTCGGCGACGTGGTCGCCGTGGCCGGCGTCGACCTCGAGATCGCCGATGGGGAGTTCTTCTCGATGCTCGGACCATCCGGGTCGGGCAAGACCACAACGCTGCGCATGATCGCCGGGTTCGAGCTGCCTACGGCCGGCCGCGTCCTGCTCCACGGGCGCGACGTGACCAAGGTCCCGCCGTTCGAAAGAGACGTCAACACCGTCTTCCAGGACTACGCCCTGTTCCCCCACATGACCGTCGGCGACAACGTCGGCTACGGCCTGATGATCCGCAAGGTTGATCGGAAGGCCAGGGCGACCCGGGTGGACGAGGCGCTGCGCATGGTGCGCCTCGACGGCTTCCATAAGCGCCGTCCCAATCAGCTGTCGGGTGGTCAGCGCCAGCGGGTAGCGCTCGCCCGCGCCTTGGTCAATCGGCCCCGTGTTCTCCTGCTCGACGAACCGCGCGGCGCGCTCGACCTGCGCCTGCGCGAGGAGATGCAGATCGAGCTCAAGCAGATCCAGCAGCAGGTCGGGATCACGTTCATCTACGTCACCCACGACCAGGGCGAGGCGCTGACGATGTCGGACCGAATGGCGGTCTTCAACCAGGGCCGGATCGAGCAGGTTGGCACGCCCGCCGAGGTGTATGAGAAGCCCGCCACGAAGTTCGTTGCCGGGTTCGTTGGGACATCGAATCTGCTGTCGGGCGAGGCTGCGAAGCAGGTGATCGGCGAGGAAGGCACCTTCACCGTACGGCCTGAGAAGATCCGCCTGACCGAGCCCGGTGACGCGCCTGCGTCCGACGAGAGCTCAGCACTCGGCAGCATACTCAAAGTCATCTACCTGGGGCCCGAAACGCGGTACCTGGTGAACCTGGAGGCCGGTGCCCAGCTGGTGGTTGCCCAGCAGAACCTGGCTACCTCCTCGTCCGAAGCGCTCGCACAGGAGGGGAAAGAGGTGCGGTTGACGTGGAAACGCGTTCATAATCTGTCTCTTGCCGGTTCCGCCACGCAGGCTGGGGAGGCCTGAGGCGCCGGCACTGTTTTGACGGGGGCATTAGGAGGAGGACATCTTGCGCATCCAACGTGTTTGGGGGGTGATCGCGGCCGCCGTCGTGGTCGTCGCCTGTACCGGACCCGCGGCCACGACTCGGCCGAGCACAGCTCCGTCCGTCGCGACGAGCGCCGCGCCGACCATTTACCCAGGGACGCCGATGCCGCCGGTGACCGCCCCGCCGGCTACGGACGCACCGCCGACCGACGCGCCACCAACGGAAGCGCCGCCCAGTGCAGGGCCCAGCCTGCCGACCTCCGTCGGTGAAGGTGAGGGCGCGTTGAGCGTTCTGGCCTGGCCAGGGTATGCAGAGGATGGGACCGCATATCCCGACGTCGACTGGATCACTCCATTCGAGGAGGAGACCGGTTGCGTGACGACAGTCCAGGGATTTGGAACGTCAGACGAGGCCTTCAGCCTGTTTACGACGAATCCAGAAGAATTCGACGTCATCTCGGCCTCGGGTGACGCGAGCCTGCGCCTCGTGCGTGCTGGATTCGTACAGCCCGTGAACACCGACCTGGTGCCGAGCTACGACGAGATTTACTCGTCCCTGAAGGACCAGCCGTACAACACGGTCGACGGCGTCCACTGGGGCATCCCGCATGGACGCGGATCGAACCAGCTGATGTGGCGCACCGACGTGATCCCGGACGGACAGACTCGCTGGGATCAGGAGATGTTCAACCCGGACACGGAGCTCAATCTGTCCGTGTACGACGCGCCGATCTACATCGCCGATGCGGCGGTCGAGCTGATGGACACCCAGCCGGAGCTGGGCATCACGAACCCATACGCGCTGGATGACACGCAGTTTGCAGCTGCGGTTGCCCTGCTCCAGGGGCAGGCCCCGAACATCACCCAGTACTGGACGAACTACACCGACCAGATGGACGCGTTCCGCAACGGGGACGTCGACCTGGGCACCACCTGGCAGGTCATCGCGAACCTGCTGCAGGCCGAGGATCCGCCTGTGCCCGTAGAGCTGCTCAAGCCCGAGGAGGGCGCGACAGGCTGGTCCGACACCTGGATGATCAACAGCCAGACGCAGCGCCTCAACTGCGCCTACAAATTCGTTGACTACATCACTTCAGCAGAGGTGAACATCCAGATCGCGGAGTGGTTTGGCGAGGCGCCGGGGAACAGTGAGTCATGCGCACTGGCCGTCAACCCCGACCACTGCGAAATCTTCTATGCCGACGACGAGACGTTCTGGGAGAACGTCTGGTACTGGCAGACACCGGAGGCCCAGTGTGTCGACGGCCGGACTGACGTCACGTGCAAGGACTTCGACGACTGGTCAACCGCTTGGCAGGAGCTCAAGGGCTGATCGGCACGTCGACCGCTCTTCTCTCCTGGTAGCAACGTGGCCCGGGCCGGCTTGCCGGCTCGGGCCACAACATCTCCACGGGTCATCTCATGTCCGGAGTGAAAATCGGAGTATCGACGGCGGAACTCGGAGCCGGTCGCTCGTATCGTCGGCGCCTGGCGGTCGGCCTCGATCGCTTTCCTCGGCTACGCCTGGCGCTGCTCCTTGGCCTTCCGCTGGCCGCTCTGGTGGGCGTCTACTTCGGCTCGCTCGCGATCCTGTTCCTGAACTCGTTCTGGAGCCGCGACGCGTTTACCGGGCTCGTCCTGCGCGACTTTACCCTTGAGAACTTCGCCGAGCTCGCCAAGCCACTCTTCGTAACCGTCACGCTGCGTACGCTCGGGATGGCGGCCCTGGTGACCGTCACCTGCGCCGTGATTGCGTTCCCGATCGCCTATTACATGGCACGGGTCGCCTCGCCCTGGCTGCGTGGCGCTCTCGTCGTGGCGGTCTTGATGCCACTCTGGGCGAGCTACCTCGTCAAGCTCTATTCCTGGAAGCTCATCCTGTCTGAGGACGGCGTGCTCAACTGGTTGCTGAGTCCAATCGGGTTGCGCGGCCCGGGCTTCGGGGAGGTCGGGCTATGGCTCGTGTTCACCTACCTCTGGTTGCCGTACATGATCCTGCCCCTATTCGCTGGGCTCGAGCGCATCCCCAAGTCCGTTCTCGAGGCATCCGCCGACCTCGGCGGGAGGGGATTGCAGACGTTTCGCCGCGTGATCTTTCCGCTGGCGTTCCCGGCGTTGATCGCCGGCTCGATATTCACGTTCTCGCTGACTCTGGGCGATTACATCGCGCCCAACCAGATCGCCAGCGGCAGGCAGTTCATCGGCAACTTGATCCTGTCGAACTTCGGCGTACCCGACCTGCCACTCGCGGCTGCGCAGGCAACCGTGCCACTGGTGATCATGATCGGGTACCTCCTCATCGCTCGGCGCCTCGGCGCCTTCGAGGCCCTGTAGGGATGGGCGTTCGCAGCAATCTTGGTCGGCTGGGATTACTCGCGATGTCGATCACTGTCCTCGTTTTCATGTACTTCCCGCTTTCGCTCGTGATCGCTTACGCGTTCAACCGGAGCGGAACACAATCGTGGCCGCCCTCGGGCTTCACGTTGCAGTGGATCGACGTTGCGCTCGCGAACACCGGCCTGATCGACGCTTTCCGGACGTCCGTGAGTGTGGCCCTGGGGGCGACGGCGCTCGCCATCGTTCTCGGCTCCCTCGCCGCCCTGGCCGTGGGCCGTCACAGGTTTTTTGGACGCGAGACCGTGTCGTTCCTGCTCCTGTTGCCCATCTCGTTGCCTGGCGTCGTCACCGGCATGGCGCTCTCGACAACCTTCGCCACGACCGATTTTCCACTCGGATTCTTCGCCATCGTGGTTGGGCACGCGACCTTCTGCGTGGTCCTGGTCTACAACAATGTGTTGGCACGGATACGTCGTGTGAGCGGCTCGCTCGAGGAGGCCTCGGCCGATCTCGGCGCCGATTCCTTCCAGACCTTCCGCTACGTCACTTTCCCGCAGATGCGCTCGGCGATCCTGGCCGGAGCTCTGCTCGCGTTCGCCCTGTCCTTTGATGAGGTCATCGTCACGATCTTCGTGGCCGGCGGCCTTAAAACACTGCCGCTCTGGATCTTCCAGAGCTTCCGTCTGGCGAACCAGGTGGCGCTCGTGAACGTGGCCGGGCTCGCCGCGATCCTTCTCTCGGTGATCCCCGTCTACATCGCGACGCGAATCACCGCCGATACCGGCGCGGTCGGCCGCACCTGATTGGGTAGCACTCGATCTTTGGCGAGTACGTTCGCGTGATCACACGACTAGACTCCCGTGAACCTCGACACACTGCACTCGTGATCCGCCCCAGCACGAGGTACTGATTGGCTCAGACCGACGTCCGGCTCGACCGGGTAACCAAGCGGTTCGGGGATGTCGTCGCGGTCGACGACCTGTCGCTCGACATCGAGCACGGCGAGTTCTTCTCGATGCTCGGCCCGTCCGGCTGTGGCAAGACGACGACGCTGCGCATGATCGCCGGGTTCGAGGACGTGACTTCCGGCACCGTATACCTCGGCGAGCAGGACGTGACCGAGCTCCAGCCGTACAAGCGCGACGTGAACACCGTCTTCCAGAACTACGCCCTGTTCCCGCACCTGAACGTCTACGAGAACGTCGCGTTCGGACTCCGCCGCCGGAGGGTCGCCGACAGCGAGATCCGCCGCCGAGTCGGCGAGATGCTCGAGCTGGTCCAGCTGCCGGGTTACGACCGCCGCCGCACGAACCAGCTCTCAGGTGGTCAGCAGCAGCGCGTCGCGCTGGCTCGGGCTTTGATCAACCACCCGCGCGTGCTGTTGCTCGACGAACCGCTCGGAGCGCTCGATCTCAAGCTGCGCAAACAGATGCAGCTCGAGCTGAAGCGCATCCAGGAGGAGGTCGGGATCACGTTCGTCTACGTCACCCACGACCAGGACGAGGCGATGACGATGTCCAATCGCATCGCCGTGATGCGCGCCGGCAAGGTGGACCAGCTGGGCGATCCAGTCCAGCTGTACGAGCAGCCGAAGACAGAGTTCGTGGCTGGCTTCCTTGGCGTATCGAACCTGCTCGATGGCAAGGTCGTCGGCAGAGGTGATCGGTTCACCGAGATAGAGCTGGTCAACGGCAGGCGCGTCCGTGCCGTGGCTGACGGATGGGCAACGGACACGCCGGTGCAGGTCGGGGTTCGACCAGAAAAGCTGCGACTGCAGACGTCCGCGTCGGTCGAGTCGGCCGGCGGCGGTTCCAGCGCACGACCGGACGGGGACGCCGACAGCAACGTCCTCGAGGGAAGCGTCACCGACGCGAGCTACGTCGGCGTCAGCACGCAGTACGTTGTTCACACGGACGCGGGTCAGGACGTTGTCGTCTACAGCCAGAACCTGGACGTGGCAGGCGGCGCCGAGCAGCACGTGGCCGGCGAGCGCGTCCGCATGTCATGGAATCCGAATCACACTTTTGTCATTAAGCGGGCCGATAACGCAGCGCTGCAAGGGGGTGTCGAGGCAACCTAGTTCATGCTGCTCTCCAGGGCAGCCCGTCAGCCGTGACTCGAGATCAACCGAGGAGGAGCCACCAGTGCACAACCTGTCCAATGACTATGCCCACACCCTGAAGAGACTGGCCGCGATCGGATCGGCCCTGGTTTTCGTGGTCGGTTGCGGCATCTCCGGCCAGAGCCCGTCGCCCCGCGCGAGCTCGGCTGCGTCTCAACCCGCGCAGGCCACGTCGACTCCGCGCGGTTCAGCCTCAGCGACGGGCAGCGCAGCGACGGCCACCGGCACGCCCGTCGCGACGGCGAGCGCGGCAGCCACGGCATCGCCGACCGACCCGCCGCCGGCAACGCCCCAGCCGACGCTGGCCGGAGAGGTCGTCTTTGGCAACTGGCCGCTCTACATCGATATCGATGAAGAGACGGGCGGGTATCCGACCCTGGAGGCCTTTACCGATCAGACGGGTAT
>JBPCLD010000084.1:0-9059 GCA_051003655.1 Candidatus Limnocylindrales bacterium
GTCCTGGAGCAGGATCGGCCGGAGCTCGATGATCTTCAAAGCTGTCTTGCTCCGGGCGACGACGGGGTTGACACACGGACAGTATCCGTTGTGCGAGCAGACTCCGCAGTTGCCGTCGCAGTCGAGCGTCATGGCGTAGCTACAGCTACGGCACTCGCGCTCACACGCGATCAAGTCAACGAACGGATCGGCCAGCGCTTCCTCAGGCTTGGCATTCACGGCGAGCCAGACTCCTCATCAGGCCCGGGTCCACCCTCGACCCCGGGAACGTGTTTACACATTCACCGGAGGAGGCACGGCCTCCGGAAGCGGGTGTCTCCGAGTATCTCACGCAAGCCACGCTCACTCAAGGGGTCAAATCGAGCTTTTGAGCGTGAATCGGGCCCGATTTGCCCCGATTCAGGCTGCGGCGAGCTCCTCGGCGATGCCGGAGGGGGTCAGCTGCTCGGTCAGCAGCCTGAAGAACCTGTCCCGTTGCGCTGTTGAATCACCCGCCACCGCGCACCATTCCTCGAGCAGCTGCTGTCCGCCGGCGTAACAGAAAACGTACGTCCGCCAGAGAGGATGGGTGATGAACTCGAGTGTCTTCTCCGCCTGCTGTGGGCTGCGCAAAGCGTCGTCGACGAGGAACCGTCTGACCTCATCGCGCGACTTGCCGCCGGCATGGAGTTGGAGCGCGGCGTCCCCGCTGCTTCCGCGCAGAGCCCGGAGCGCCTGATTCACGAGCCACTCTCGTTCCGCATCGGCAACGGAGATCGCGATCCCGGCACGCTCGCCAATGGACACCAGGAGGGCCTGCCAGCGCTCTGCGCTGACGAGGAGGTCGCCCCCAACCTCGGCGAGTCCCTCGCTGATGTACGCCTCGGGCGTGTTGATGAGCTGGATGGATGCCTCCACCAGGCCTCGCTCGCTGAAGAGGCGCTGCTCCTTCCACGAATGCTCGAGGTGGTGGCCAGGGAATGTCTCGTGGGTCAGCAGCCCAACGAGGGCATGCGCCCGGGTGGGAAGGTCCGTGTTGACCTCTATCCGTGAGCGGAGATTGCCGTCGTACCAGTTGTAGGCCGCCCAAGGCTCGTTGGTGACGAAGCTCACCGTGAGTGACTCCCTCTCCGGACCAGGAATGAACTCCGCACAAAGGGAGCCAATTTCGCCCAGCAGCCAGTCCACGACGCCGGCAACGTGCTCGCCCGGGATAGTCAGCTGAGCGTCTCGTGCCTCGAGGCGTTCGTGGAGAGTCCCACCGCGAGGTAGCAGGTCGTCAAGCTCGCGCCGCAGCTTCGCGTATGCCTCGGGTGGCGTGGGCTCGGGTGCTGCGTCGAAGCAGCGCTCCACCTCCTCCAGATACGACATCTCCTCACCGGCGACCCGCCGGGCGATGGTTTCCAGCGCGATCAGCTGGCGGTCGAGCCAGCGCCGTCGCTGCTCTTTCAGGCCCTCGGCGTTGACCCTGACGCGGAGAGCGGCTGCTTCGGTGACGAGCTCGTCCGCGCTCGCCTGACGGGCGGTCGCCTGTTCGCGCAGCTCGGCCGGGCCGTAATAGGAGTCGACACTGCCCTTCTCGAGCTCCCCGAGCGCTAGCCCAAGCACGACGTAGTCGCGGCCGATCTCATCCATCGCTCAGGCTCCCTCGAGTAGTCGGGCGCGCAGCTGCCCGATCTGGGCGTCGGTTACGCCGCCGGCACGAAGGTAGGTCTCCGCGGACTCGTACCGGTAACGAAGATGGCCAAGGGTATCGAGCATGGCCCCGCGCGAGGGCATCGCCAGCGCGCGCAGCCGAGCGCGTTCGGCGGGATCTTCGCTGACGCTGTCCAGCCACTCGCTGATGAGCAGGTCGAGATTCACTGCAGTACGTGCGTAGTCATCGGCAATGTCATCGTCGGAAACGCATACCAATGACAGCAGCAGCGCGACGATGATCCCTGTTCGATCCTTGCCGGCGTGGCAATGAACCAGGACGCCCCCCGCATCGGCGTCGGCGATGGCGGCGACACCGGCTACGATGCCGGATCGGTTCCGGTCCAGGTCGAGACGGTTGAGCTCTGTGCGACTGGTTGCCGCCCGGTAGGCGGCGTGTATGGCTTCGTCATCGGCCGGGTCACGGCCGGTATTGAACGGCACGTTCGCGTAGTTGACGACGACGGCACCCTGGTCTCCCGCGGCCTCTTGGAAGGGATACATGTCCCAGTCGAGGGCCACTTCGTGCGTGAAACGGAGATCGATGAGCGTGCGGATTCCGTGCGCGAGGAGTGCAGCGCGGCCGGCTGGCGTCAGTCGAGTCGGAACGTCAGCTCGTACCAGCGCACCCATCCGCGTTCGACCGCCGTCGTGCGTGGCGAGGCCGCCCAGGTCGCGGACGTTGAAGCACCCCTCCCACTCGAGGATGCGCGACGTCTGTGTCTCTGAGAGGGTCAAGCTCCGTGACAGCGCTTGTACTTCTTGCCGCTTCCACACCAGCACGCGTCATTGCGACCCAGCTTGGCCGCACTGGCCGGGGCGGCTCCTGATGCGGCGCCTCCCGCGCCGGCCGCCGGCTCGTCACCGTGCTGGAGCTGGATGCCTCGCCGCGGTTGCGCGGCCAGGCCAGGCAATAGTCCTCCAACCGCCACGGGGGCCGGCGTTCTGGCGGCAGGGTGATACGTGCCGTCGGAATGGATGTGCCCGCCATCAGCCGTCGTTTCGGTTATCGGGGACTGCGCGCCGTTGCCGTCGCCGGCCGTTGCGTTGAACGGCGCTGCAGCGGTCTGTGTCAGGGGTTGCGGCACAGCCTGTACCTGGATGCGGAACAGGGTGTTCGCGACCTGCTTGCTGATGAAGCCCCGCAGCTCCTCGTACAACTTGAACGCCTCGCGCTTGAACTCGTTCAACGGATCGATTCCGCCGTAGCCGCGCAGTCCGATGCCGCGACGCATGTCGTCGAGCTCGGTCAGGTGATCGACCCACAGCGCGTCGATAGTCCGCAGCAAGATCAGGCGTTCTACCTGCGCCCACACATCGGCGCCGTGGCGCTGCTCGCGGGCCTCGAGCGTTCGGTCCAACGCCTCCCGAAGATGCTCGATGACCTCGTCGCGGACGGCGATCTCGGCGAGCGAATCGGCGTCCATACCGTCGCCCTCAAGCCCCATCTGGGCGATCTCGTGGGCCAGCCCATCGAAGTCCCAGTCGTTGGCGGACTCTGTGGCCAGCTTGTCGTCGACCAGCGCCTCGAGCTCGGCGTCGACGAAAGTGCGCACGGTCTCGGTCAAGTCCTCGTTGCGCAGGACCTCGTCTCGCTCGGCGTAGATCGTCTCTCGCTGCTTGTTGATCACGTCGTCGTACTCGACGACGCGCTTGCGGATATCGAAGTTGTAGCCCTCGACGCGCGTCTGGGCACTCTCGATGGTCCGTGAAACCAGGCGCGACTCCAGCGCCACCTCGCCCTCGAGGCCCATTCGCTCCATCAGTCCCGACACCCGGTCGGAAGCG
Organism: Candidatus Limnocylindrales bacterium; assembly: GCA_051003655.1. Classification (GTDB taxonomy): domain Bacteria; phylum Chloroflexota; class Limnocylindria; order Limnocylindrales; family CSP1-4; genus JALYGJ01. The sequence continues at coordinate 3,463 of JBPCLD010000084.1, forward strand.
AAGCGCTTCATGAGGGTGTCTTCGAGCGACAGGTAGAAGCGCGACGATCCAGGGTCGCCCTGCCTGCCGGCACGTCCACGAAGCTGGTTGTCGATGCGTCGTGCATCGTGCCGCTCGGTGCCGATGATGTGCAGCCCGCCCGCCTGGACGACCCGCTCGTGGTCGACGGCTACCTGGGCTCTGGCCTTCTCCAGCGCCTCCTGGTAGACCTCTTCGGGTGCCTCGACCGGGTTGATCCCGCGTCGGTGCAGCTCTGAGGACACCATTCCCTGGGGATTGCCACCGAGCAGGATGTCCGTACCGCGGCCGGCCATGTTGGTCGCAATCGTGACCGCGGCGCTGTGGCCTGCCTGGGCGATGATCGGGGCTTCCTTCTCGTGGTACTTGGCGTTCAGCACTTCGTGCTTGATGCCGCGCCGCTTGAGCATCTCGGCCAGGACTTCGCTCTTCTCGACGCTCGTCGTCCCCACCAGGACTGGCCTACCAACTTCCGTCATCTCGACGATCTCGTCGATGAGTGCGTTGAACTTGTCCTGCTCTGTGCGGAAAACCAGGTCCGCAGCGTCGTCGCGGACCATCGGTCGGTGCGTCGGCACCGAGATCACTTCCAGGCCGTAGATCTTGTAGAACTCCTCCTGCTCGGTCAGCGCCGTACCGGTCATTCCCGACAGCTTCTCGTACAGGCGGAAGTAGTTCTGGAAGGTGATCGTGGCGAGGGTCACCGACTCGCGCTGGACGCGCAGGCCCTCCTTGGCCTCGATCGCCTGGTGGAGGCCCTCCGACCATCGGCGCCCGGGCATCTGCCGCCCGGTGAACTCATCGACGATGATGATCTCGCCTTCCTTGACGATGTAGTCCCGGTCGCGCTTGTACAACGCGTGTGCTTTCAGCGCCTGCTCGAAGTGCCGCACCAGTCGCGGGTCGGTGTCGAACAGGTTGTCGACCTTGAGCAGTCGCTCGATCTTTGTGATGCCTTCCTCGGTCGGCGAGACGGCATGCTCTTTGAGGTCGATGAAGTAGTCGCCGCCCTCCTCGTCGCCCTCGGGACGAGGCGACAGTCGGGGCACGAGTCGGGCGAACTGGTAGTAGAGGTCCTCGGATTCGGCGGCCTGGCCGCTGATGATCAGCGGCGTGCGTGCCTCGTCGATGAGGATGTTGTCGACCTCGTCGACGATGCCAAAGTAGCGGTCACGCTGCACGCGCTGGTCGAGCTCGGTGACCATGTTGTCGCGCAGGTAATCGAAGCCGTATTCGTTGTTCGTGCCGTAGGTCACGTCGGCGGCGTATGCGTCCCGCCGGTCGACCGGCCGCAGGTGCAACAGCCGCTCGTCAGTGCCGCGGTGATCGGGGTCGTAGATGAAGGCGCTGTCGTGCTGGATGATCCCGACGCTCAGTCCCAGGCCGTGGAAGATCGGTCCCATCCACTGCGGGTCGCGCTTGGCCAGGTAGTCGTTGACGGTCACCACGTGGACGCCGCGGCCAGACATCGCGTTCAGCGCCGCGGCCAGCGGCGCGACGAGCGTCTTGCCCTCGCCGGTCTTCATCTCGGCGATCTTGCCCTGATGGAGGACGATTCCGCCGAGCAGCTGCACGTCGAAATGGCGCATGCCCAACTTGCGGCGACTCACCTCGCGGGCGGCGGCGAAGACCTCGGGCAGGGCGTCATCGAGGACATCCTGGAGATGCTTGATGTCGTCCTTCTCGCGTGCGCGGCGCAACTCTCGCCGGCGCTCGGAGCTCTCGTGTTCGGTTTCGTCCGTTGACGGCTCCGACGGAGCGGCGTCCTCCCGGATCTCGGCGCGAAGGGTCACCATGCGCTCGCGGATCTGATCGTCGCTGAGGGCCTCGAACTCTGGTTCGAGCGCGTTGATCTCGTTGACCATCGGTTGGAGGCGCTTGATGGCACGGTCGTTTGAATCGACGAGACGGGAAATGAAGTTCTTCACGGGACGAAAAGTATAGGCGGGACCGGTGGTTTGACCCTTGATCGACCTCCGCAGACGCTATCGGCGCGCTGCGCTGTGCAACACTCTCTGGCCGAATGGCTGAACCAGTCGAGGGGTCTGGCGGCGTGTCCGCCGCGCCCATGTTCCCGTTGAGCGACGACAAGCGGCGAGTCGTGCGCCTCAGCGTCGTGCTGTTCCTGGCGACTTTTCTCGTCTATTGCCTGTCGGGGCCGCCGCGCAGCGCCTTCGACTTCCAGTTGTCGCAGGCCAACAACATCGTCCACGGCCATCTCGACCTGGTCGAGGAGTACAGCCACAACCTGGGCATCCTGGAGCGCGTCCTCTACGAGGGCGAGGGCTTCTGCCTTCCGATCGACGATCCGTGCGCCGAAGCGGCGGCCAAGGAGATCGAGAACCCGCGCTTCAGCGCTGACTGTAAGCACTACATGCAGCACTCGCTCGGCCCCGCCCTGTTGCAGGTACCCCTGGCCTTCCTGTTCGGTCTGACCGTCAATCAGACGTTGGTCTCCGCCTTCATCGGCGCGCTCACGGCGCCGATCGCATTCGGCATCACCAGGCGCTTCAGCAAGAACCTGCCCACGCAGCTCGCGCTGACAGTTCTTGCCCTGTTCGGGACCCAGTTCTTCTACAGCGCCGCCGATGGCAGCGTGTGGCAGTCGCGCACACGACGGCGGTGTTCTTCACGTTCGCTGCGATTTATGCCACGGTCGTGGCACGCCAGCCGCTACTCGCCGGTGCGCTCGTCGGAGCCGCGTCCATGTGCCCGACGGAGATCCTGGCCGGCCTGTTTCCGCTCGTGGCCTTCTCCGATGTCTTGCTTCCGCACGAGCCGGGCGTGCGTCTCGTTCGCCGGCTGAGGCTTCGACCACTGATAGAGCTGGCCGCCGGGGTCGCGCCGTTCGTGCTGCTGACCATGGTTCTCAATGCGCTGCGCTTCGCGAGCCCATTTGAAACCGGCTATAGCTATAGCGAGCAGATCTACCAGCTCAGCTCGCGCGGCACCTACGTGTATGGGATCTTCGACCCGCGCTACATGGCCCGCCACGTCCAGGTCTTCTGGGTGCAGATGCCCATCTTCGCCACTACCGGCGCCTTCGTTTGGCCGTCGTGGGCCGGGTTGGCCATGTGGGCCACCTCACCGCCACTCTTCTACGGCCTGTTCGTCCACCTGCGCCGGTTCCGTCGATCGGTGCTGCTGCTTGTCATTGCTTTGGCCACCGTGTGCGGCCTCCTGCTCTCATCGGCGCTCTGGACCGGCCTCGACATGTCGAATTTCACGCCGACGAGCGCGCCATTCGGCCTCCATCTGGCCCCGTTCTGGCTCCTGGTTGTCGCCGCGATAACGCTGGCCATCGGAACGCGGGACCGGCTCGTAGTCGCCTGCTGGGCAGCGATCATTCCCATCATCGTCGTCAACTGGTTGTTCGCCGCCACGGGCTGGGCGCAGTACGGCTATCGCTATGGTCTCGACTTCATGCCGTTCCTGTGGCTGCTCGTCGTCCTCGCCGTGCGCCGGGTGAAGTGGCACCACGCGCTGCTGATCGGCCTCGCGGTGGTGATCAACCTCTGGGCAGTCCTCTGGATCTTCAAGTTCGCACCAGCCGAGCTGTTCGGCTGGACGTGGGTCAGCTACTGATGGTTGAAGCGGCTGAGCCGGTCGAGCTGACCATCCTGATGCCATGCCTCAACGAGGCCGAGACGCTGGCAACGTGCATCCGCAAGGCACGCACGTTCCTCGAGTCGGAAGGCGTCGACGGCGAGATCCTCATCGCCGACAACGGCAGCACAGACGGTTCGCTCGAGATGGCCGAACGCGAGGGTGCTCGTGTCGTGAATGTGCCGACGCGCGGCTACGGTGCGGCCCTGATCGCGGGTATCGAGGCCGCGCGCGGCCGCTACACGATCATGGGCGATGCCGACGATTCGTATGACTTCTCGAACCTGATGCCGTTCCTCGAGGTGCTGCGCGATGGCGCGGATCTCGTCATGGGCAATCGCTTCAAGGGCGGGATCGCACCGGGCGCCATGCCTGCCTCGCACCGTTACCTGGGCAATCCCGTGCTCAGTTGGCTTGGCCGGCTCTTCTTCCACATTCCCGTCGGCGACTTCCACAGCGGACTGCGCGGCTTCAGCACAGAGCGCATCCGGGCGCTCGGGCTCTCCACTCTCGGAATGGAGTTCGCCAGTGAAATGGTCGTCCGCTCCGCCCTCGAGGGGTACCGGCTGGCAGAGGTGCCGACGACGCTTGCCAAGGACGGTCGCTCGCGGCCGCCGCACCTGCGCACCTGGCGGGACGGCTGGCGTCACCTGCGTTTCCTGCTCATCTACAGCCCGCGCTGGCTGTTCCTCTATCCGGGTCTGCTTCTCCTCGCCGCGGGCACGGCGGGCGTCGTGGCGCTGTTTCCGGGCGACATCCGCGTCGGCTCGAGCACCATCGGCATACACACGTTCGTGGCCGCGTGCATGGTCGTGCTGATAGGCATCCAGAGCATCAGCTTCGCCGCCGTTGCTCGTCGTTACACGACTCTGCGCGGTCTGCTCCCGCCGTCGTCCCGCTATTCGAGCTTCCTTCGCGCGCTGACTCCGGAGCGGTTGCTGGTCACTGGCCTGGTGCTCTTCCTGATCGCACTGGTCGGACTCATATGGTCCTTGTGGCAGTGGATCGCGGTCGATTTCGGCCCGCTGAACGACCAGCGCATCCTGCGCGTCCTGATGCTCTCCTTCACCGGCATCGCGGCGAGTGTTCAGCTGTGGCTGCTTGCGTTCCTCGCCGGATTGATGGAGATCACGCAGCGCAACGACCGCCGCCGGTGAAGTCGCTTGATCGCTACCTTCGCGATGCCCGGATCGCGCGCGCCAGATCGTGGATTCCGGCCGGGGCGCGCATCCTCGACGTCGGCTGCCTGGACGGTGAGATGTTTCGCCAGTTGCGCGGGCACATCGGCCACAGCGTGGGCATCGAGCCGGAGCTCGATGAGAAGATCGAGGAGCCCGACTACGAGCTCCTGCCCGGGCGTTTTCCAGAGGCCGCACCAGAGGGCCAGACTTTCGGTGCCATTACGATGCTCGCCGTGCTCGAGCACATCCCACTCGACGAGCAGACACGGCTTGCCGACGCGTGTGCGGCATTGCTCGAACCGGGCGGCCGTGTCGTGATCACGGTCCCATCGCCACGTGTGGACGCCATCCTGCACGTCCTCTTGAAGCTGCGGTTGATCGATGGAATGGGCGCGCACGAGCATTACGGCTTCGAGCCGGCCATGACGCCGCAGGTCTTTCCACAGCCGCGCTTCCGCATGCTCGAACGACGGAAGTTCCAGCTCGGGCTGAACAACCTCTTCGTGTTTGAAAAGGCCTAGCGGACTCCCGACGTTCGAAAGACGAGCCTGTCGAGCGACAGGAACTTGATCACCGTCGACGCGGCAAGGGCGACCAAAGCCGCCGCGACGTCGGGCATGAACGGCTGGGCGAGCACGAACGCCACGAAGTTCACGATCAGCGACACCGCGATGTACGCGTGGAACGTCGCCCAGCGGTGGACAACGCGGCCAAGCTTCAGCGACGTCGGACGGTCGTGCCACACGAGCAGCTGGCTGAACACGAAATTGAACTGCACGGCGAGTCCCAGGG
>JBPCLD010000085.1:0-4699 GCA_051003655.1 Candidatus Limnocylindrales bacterium
TTTCGCGGCCTGTGGCGGCAGCTCTACCGCGTCGCCAAGTCCGACTCCCGTGTCGTCTGCCGTGCCATCACCCAGCCCACACACAACTCCGAACCCCACCCCCGTGTCCGCCTTCTACCTTCGCGCGTGGTACACGCAGGCACTTCCGCCGCCTTCGACGTTCACCTGGCTGCCGATGCTCACCATCAACGACGGGATCGTGATCGACGGGAACGTTGCCGTGCCAGCGATCTACCCGGGACCCATGCTGATCGTGCCCTTCTCCCGCACGATCAGCGAGGCCGGGATTGCAGCCATCATCGGCGAGGCTCGCCGGCTTGGATTGCTCGGGGAAGTCACCGACTTCACGGGCGGTTCGGCACTGCCCGGCTCGCGAGTCGGGCAGCTCAGGCTCGTGGTCGATGGCGTTACCTACGACCTCGTCGGCAATCCGGACCTAGTCGTCCCATGCGGAGGCGGCCGCTGCGAGGCACAACAGGGTTCGCCACAGGCGTTCGCGGCGTTCTGGCAGGAGTTGACCTTCCTGGACCCATGGCTCGGCTCTGAGCTTGGCGCGACGGGACAGCACGAGCCGGAGCGCGTAGCAGTGCTCTTCACAGATCCGGCTCGGCCCGAACCAGGCCTCGAGCAACGGCTCGCCACATGGCCCCTCGACGGGACATTCCACGAGATCGGAGTGGAGCTTCCGGGCGTCGACGGCGCGCGGTGCGTCACGCTGAGCGAGCACGATCTGGAAGCGGTCCTGCCAGTTCTGATGGGCGCCAACCAGCTGACCGTTTTCAACGACACGGTGGACACGTTCAAGTCGGCCCTGGCCGTGGTATTGGTTCCCGGCGCCGATTCGCCCTGCCCTGACCAGACCTGAACGAAGAGCCATTAACACCACGGTCAATGGTGTCCGCTTGTGGCGCGCGACTGTAACGGTTCGCGGCTTGACGGCTGTCGCGTTTGCCGGGATGAACGAGCCAATGTCGTGGCTTAGTCGGTCGGCGGTTCGGCCGTCACCTATGGAGGCCTGAGAAATGACCTACCGAACTGAGGTCGAAGTCACCGACCCCGGGGAAACCGTTGTTCGTGATCGTCTTGTGGAGCGTCAGGTGGTCACTAGCCCGGACCCGCTGGGCGTCGTGCGGCGCCTGATCGTCTTCATCTTCGGCTTGATCCAGCTGCTGATCGGGCTTCGGATCCTTCTCCTGCTCTTTGCGGCTCGCGGTTCGAATGACATCGTGGCCGGCATCTACAACATCAGCGACATCTTCGTGGCCCCCTTCCGGGGAATTCTCCGCATTGAAGAGGTCCAGTCTGGAGCGACGGCGCTCGACGTGGGGGCGATTGTGGCTCTGATCGGCTGGACCGTGATCGAGCTGGTCGTCCTGGCGCTGGTGCGCGTCTTCCGGCCCAGCGCAACTGCTTGACTTCCACTCGCTGCGGATCTCGGTCTGGGGGCTGAGACAGCAGTTGGTGAGGCCGGCCGCGGTGCGATAATCGGCCCTCCTTTTTCACGGAGGCGTCATTGACCGCGACCGGCCTTTCTTCTACTCCCGCCGAATACAGAGAACGGCTGGAGGACCAGCCTGACGCCCAGATCGACGCGTGGGCGTCGGAACTCATGCGTGACATGTCGATCAGGCGCGGCGTACGCGAAGTGCTGGATGGCCTGCGGCGAGCGATGGGCACTGACGACGCCGGACTGAAGCGCCTTTACGCCAACGGTGGTGGGCCCGTGGCCGCTATTGGCCGGACCGAGAATGGCGAGATGATGGTTCCCGCGATCTCGCTCTACTACTTCGTCACGGGCGCCAGATCACTGATGCCCGATGCTCGCGCCCGATTGATCGCCTACCTGGTCGATAACTTCCACGAGATCGTCTACATCTAAGCCGACTCGCTCCATCGCGAGGCATCCGTGACGGCTCTGCTGCGGCTCGTCCATCCTTTCCCGTCAGCGCTGAACGCACTACTGGTTCTTGGCATCGCGCTGATTGCGGGCGCGCCGATCGAGCGCGCCGGCTTGCTGGCCTTGACCATGCTCGGGCTCCAGTTTTGCATCGGCGCCGTAAACGACCTTTTCGACGAGGCGCTCGACGCCAAGAGCAAGCCATTCAAGCCAATTCCGGCCGGCAGGGTGAGCCGTCGTGCGGCTTGGCTGGTGGCGGCCGTATTCGGCGGGGGAGGGCTGGCCCTGTCGGGCTTGGTCAATCCTCCAGACCTACTTCCCCTGGCCTTGGCCGCGACGATGCTCGGCGCCGGGTTGGTCTACGACGCCGTGCTCAAACCAACGGCCTTTGGATGGGTGTGCTTCGCGGTCGCGTTCCCGCTCCTGCCGATCTACGCGTGGTACGGATCGACCGGGACTCTTCCGCCACAGTGGGAGATCCTGGTGCCGGTCGCCATCCTCGCCGGGCCTGCGCTTCAGCTGGCGAACGGGGTGATCGACCTCGAAACAGACCGTGCTGCCGGACTGCGGACGTTTGCCGTGGCGCTCGGGCGTCGACGATCCCTCGCGCTGATGGCGGTGGCCCTGGTTGTCATCCACGCGCTTGCGTGGATCACCCTGCTTCCCACGGACGCTGTGGAAGCGGACGGAAGCGCGGTGGCCGTAGCGCTGCTCTCGGGGACTGCGGGCGCGCTCGCGTTGGGCGGCATGGTCGCGTCCGCGCAACGCACTCGCGTCATGCGTGAGACCGGTTGGACTGCCCAGGCGGCATCCATTGCCACCCTTGCCCTGGCCTGGCTACTGGGGGCGTCGGCCTGACCCGCGTCCCGGTTTGCGGCTAGTGCTCGAGCGGCTTGCCGCTGCGAACGACGGTGATCGCGTTCTCCAGCCGGATCTTGGCGATGGTCAAATATTTGGCCAGGTTCGCGCGGTCGACTTCTCGGATCTCAGTCAGCACCGTTTCTGAAGCCAGGACATCGGCGAGCTGGTCGAGCGCATCGGCCAAAGTCTCCTTGGCGCCGATCAACGCATTGTCAGAGAGCGGCTCGTTCACGCGGCGCGGCGGCGCAAGCTCAACCTCATCGTCGTCAGTCCGATCGTCGTCGATCTCGGCGACCTCGGGCTCTGTCAGCTGGCGAACGGTGCGCGGGCGGCCTTCGATCTTCTCGCGCAGCTTGACCAGGCTCAGCTCGCCCGATGCCACCTGCTCGGCCAGCCTCCGTCGCTTCTTCGGATCCTCAACCTTCAGCAGTTCGTAGGCGTGGGAGAGGGTGTCTTTGCGCAAAGACACCAGCTGCTTGATCTCGGTCGGAGCGCCGGCGAGTCGCAGGCGGTTCTCTATGTACCCCTTGTCCTTACCCAGCTTCTGAGCCAGCTTGCGAACGCTATACCCATGCTCCTGGGTCATGCGGTCGTAGATCATCGCCTCCTCGAGCGGCGAAAGATCCTCCCGCTGAAGGTTCTCAATGATCCCGATCTCGAGTGCTGTCTCATCGTCGAGCTGCTCGATGAGCGCCGGGATATCGTGGAGGCCCGCGGCTCGCGCCGCGCGCCAGCGACGCTCGCCAGCGACCAGCTGGTACCGCTGCAGTTCGCCCGTCGGGCGGACCAGGATCGGCTGCAGAACGCCGTGCTCGGTGACCGACGCGGCAAGCTCCGCCAGTGCGTCCTCGTCAAAGATCATCCGCGGCTGGTCGGGATTGGGGGTGATCCGATCGAGCGGGATGTTGCGTACGCCGCGTGGGCGGTCACTGCCCTCCGGCGAGATGAGGCTCAGTACAGCCGGGGAGAGTTCGCGCTCCTCGGCCAGCCGCCGCGCGGCCGTGCTTCGGAAATCAGGTCTAGCCAAGTTCGATTACCTCCCGTGCCAGCCCACGATACGCGCGGGCCGCCTCCGAGTTTCCCGCGTAGGACGTGACGGGCCTGCCGACCAACGGCGCTTCACCAAGCCTGACCGTCTGCTTGATCATGTTCTCGAAGATGTGATGGTCGCCCATGTCGCGCAGCTCCTGGAGCATGTCGCGGGCGAGGATCGTGCGGGTGTCATAGAAGGTTGGCAACAGGCCGAGGACACGGAGCTTGGGATTGAGGCCCTTCGTCCGGATCTGGGTGATGACGTTCAGCAGCGCAGAGAAGCCCTTCAATGCGTAGTACTGCGTCTGGACCGGGATGATCACACCCTCGGCGGCCACCAGCGCATTGAGCGTCAGAAGTCCGAGCGTCGGCGGGCAATCAATCAGCACGTAGTCATAACTCTCAGTGGCTGAAGATGCGAGCGCCTCACGCAGCGCCTGCTCCCGGCCGATCGCGCTGAAGAGCATGTTCTCCGTCGCGGACAGGTCGATCGTCGCCGGCGCCACGTCTACCCCGGCCGTTTGTGTCGGCACGATGATCTCGTCGAGCTTCACGGCCGGATCAACGAGTACCTCGGCGATCGAGTTCTCCACGTTGCGCAGGTTGATTCCCAACCCGACAGTCAGGTTCGCCTGCGGGTCCATGTCGACACACAGCACGCGAAACCCCTGTTCCGCGAGCGAGCCGGCGAGATTGATCGCGGTTGTCGTCTTGCCGACTCCGCCCTTTTGGTTGGCGATTGCGATGATTCTTGCCACTGGCTCCAAAGACCCTCCCTGTGCAGGCCAATTTAGCAAGAATGCGTCGCTCGACACAGTCCGGTTATCCACAGGATAGTCGAGTTGTTCACCGATTCTGTGGACATCTCTCGTTGTTACGATAGCCACCCAGGGCGCTCTGACAGCCCGT
>JBPCLD010000086.1:0-4260 GCA_051003655.1 Candidatus Limnocylindrales bacterium
GCCTGGAGCGGCTCCGGATTTGGTGCTTGTCACTCGGTGATCTCTGGACGCGGACGAAGGGGGGAACTCGCCCAGGCCATGGCTGGTTTGGTCGAGCAGGATCCCTTTGAGGTCTCGCCGGGGGTTAGCCGCCGATGAGCCCCTTGGTGGTGAGGAACTCCCTGGCGACGTCGGCCGGCTCGTCGTCGCCGATGTCGACCTGCGTGTTGAGGGCCTGCATGGTCGACGTGTCGAGCGCAGCGGCGATCGGCGCGAAGAGCATGGCCAGGTCGGGGTTCGCGTCGAAGACCGACTTGCGAACGTTGAGCGACGGCAGGTAGCTGGGGAAGAAGAGTTTGTCGTCTTCCAGGACGAGGAGGCCGAGGCCCTGGATCCGCCCGTCCGTCACGAAGACCTCGCCGAAGAGGCACGGATCGCCCTTGTCGGTAGAGGTGTAGATGAGCCCTTCATCGAGCTCGGAAACCACGAACTTCGTGGCATATGCCTTCTCCAGCCCGGGCAGGCCATCGTCCCGACCGAGGAACTCGGCTGCCGCGCAGAGCGTTGCCATGGTCGGATTGGCATTGGCCCAGGTCGCGAGCTCCGAGAGGGTCTTGAGGTTGTTGAGCTCGGTGGCCTTCTCGCTGGCCACGGCGATGGCGTACGTGTTGTTGAATGGGGCGGGTTCGAGCCACACGATGTCGTTGGCGGCGTCCGCCGTCTTGACCGCGTCGAACTGCTCCTGCGATCCGACCACCGGCGCGGTGTTCTTCAGGTGGGTGATCCAGCCGGTGCCGGTGTACTCCCAGTACATGTCGATGGCGCCCGAGGTGAGCGCGTCGCGAACGACCGACGAGCCGCCGAGGCCGGTCTCGTCCTTGACGGTCGCCCCGGCGTCCTCGAGGACGAGCTTGGTGATGGCGCCCAGGATCAACTGCTCCGTGAACTGCTTCGATCCGATCGTGAACGACTTGCCCGTCAGGTCCACGGCCGCGCCCGTCGCCACCGGGCCGGTCGTGGCACCCGTCGTCGGTCCGGTGGTCGCTCCGCCTCCCCCGCAGGCGGCCACGACGATCATCGCGGCGGCGAGAAGGGTGAGGTGTCGCCTCGTGGGTCGTTGATTGCTAGCCATGCTGGTGTTCTCCTCCAATTCTTGTTGCTGGCTGAGGGCGGACTGACGGTCGAGGCTCCTTTCGTGCCGAGAGGCTTACAGGCCCGCGAGGGCTCACAGGCCCTTGGGGCTCAGGCGGCTCTCCGCGATGCCGCCGAGGTGGTCGATGAAGAGCGCGAGGCTCGCCGTCAGGACGCTCCCGACGAGCGTGACGGTCTGGCGATTGCTGACGAGCCCGCCATTGATGATGTCGCCGAGGCCACCGGCGTTGACGAAGGTGGCGAGGGTCGCCGTGCCGACATTGATCACGAGGGCGGTCCGGACGCCGGCCAGGATGACCGGCACCGCGAGCGGCAGCTCGATCTTCTGCAGGACTGCGCGCTTCGTCATGCCCATCCCGCGACCCGCCTCGATGACGTTGGCGTCGACTTGCTGGATGCCGACCATCGTGTTGCGCAGCACGGGCAGGATGGCGTAGATGACGAGCGCCACGATCGCCGGCCAGAACCCAATGCTCCAGACGAGGGCCAGGATGACCAGCACGCCGATCGACGGGATCGCCTGGCCCATGTTCGCCAGCGCGATGACCGGCGGCATGATCGCGCGCGCGCCGGGACGCGTGAGAAGGATGCCGAGTGGAACGGCGATGAGGATGACGAACGCGGTGGACGTGAAGGCGAGGACGAGATGCCGGCTGAATGCCGTGGACAATCGGTCCCAGTTGAGGGAGCGCTGTTCGATGCTGTCGAGCTGCTGGGTGCCGACCCACAGGAACATCACGGCGCAGATCGCCACCAGCGCAATCGGCAGGCCGATCACGCTCAGGAGGCCGCGACCGCGTCCTCGGAAGATGTCCGTGCCGCCGGCGACGAGCGACTGCGAGGCGACCCCCGACGCATCGGCCGGGGGCCCTACCAGGGCCATCAGCCGTCCGTCGCCCGTGGCGCGAGAACCTCGTCGGCCTCGGCTCGCGAGCGGTCCCGGGCGTCGCGCCGCATCTCCTGGATGGCGGCGCTGACGGTCGAGAAATCGACGTTCCCGATGTACACCCCCGCGGCATCCACCACGGTCGCGCAGCCGTAGCGCGACTTAAGCATCTCGTTAAGGGCATCGGCCAGCGTCGCGTGCGGCTGCACCAGGGCTTCGGGCGGGAGCCCGATCTCGGCCAAGGGCCGGTCTTCGCGCTGGAGCTCGCGCCCGCTGACCCAGCGCGCCGGGTGGCGGTCCGCATCGAGCAGCAGGACCGCGCCCTTATCCGAGGCCTGGAGCAGGGCGAGCACTTCGGTGCGCGTGCTGTCCATCCGGGCGACCGGCCAGTTGCTGAGCTCGATGTCCCGGACCCGAGTCAGGTTCAGCCGCTTCAACGAGGCGCCGGAGCCGATGAAATCGGCGACGAAATCGTCGGCGGGCGCGGACAGGACGCGCTCGGGCGTGTCGTACTGGGCGATCTGCGAACCCTCACGAAGGATCGCGATGCGATCGCCCATCTTGATCGCCTCGTCGATGTCGTGGGTGACGAAGATGATCGTCTTGCGGATCGTTTCCTGGAGCCGCAGGAACTCGTTCTGGAGCCGGTCGCGGGTGATCGGATCGATCGCGCCGAAGGGCTCGTCCATGAGCATCACGGGCGGGTCGGCGCTGAGCGCCCGGGCCACACCGGCCCGCTGGCGCTGGCCGCCGGACAGGTTCTTGGGATAGCGCCCTCGGTAGGTACCCGGGTCGAGGCCGACCATGGCCAGCAGCTCGTCGACCCGTGCCGCGATCCGCTTCTCCTCCCAGCCGAGCATCCGGGGGACGGTCGCGATGTTGTCGGAGATCGTCTGGTGGGGGAACAGTCCGACCTGCTGGATCACGTAGCCGATGCGTCGCCGAAGCCGGTCGGGGTTCACCTTGGTGACGTCTTCGCCTTCCAGGATGATCCGCCCGGAGGTCGGCTCGATGAGGCGGTTGATCAGCCGCATCGTGGTCGTCTTGCCGCAGCCCGACGGGCCCACCAGCACCACGATCTCGCCGGCCGGGATGTCCATGTCGAGGTGCTCCACGGCCGGCTTCGGCTGGCCCGGGAACAGCTTCGTCAGGTCCTGGAGCCGGATCATGGGCTCGCTGTCGGAGGGCGTGGCGGAGGCGGCCGCGGAGGTCGTCATGTCAGGCACGGATCCCTTTCGAGGTGGTGAAGCGGGCGAGGACGAGGAAGGCGAAGTCGATCAGGACGGCGATGGCGACGATGCCCAGGATGGCGCTGAGCACCTGTGGCACCGCGGTGGGGGACCCGATGCGCGCCAGCGCCCGAAAGATGTCGTTCCCGAGCCCCGGGCCATTGACGACCGCCCCGATGGCCGCGATGCCCACGATGATGACCGCGGCGACGCGAATTCCCGTGATGATGATCGGCCAGGCCAGGGGCAGCTCGATCCGGACCAGCCGGCGGTAGCGGCCCATGCCCATCCCCTGCGCGGACTCCACGATGGCCGGGTCGACCGAGCGCAGCCCGGTGATCGTGTTGCGCACGATGGGCAGCAACCCGTACATGACGAGCGCCACGATCGTTGGTGTGGCTCCGAGCCCGAAGATGGGGATCAGGAGCCCGAAAAGCGCGAACGAGGGGATGGTCAGGAAGATTCCCGTGACGGCCAGGGCGGCCCGCCGCGGCCCTTCGGTACGATAGGTCAGCACGCCGAGGGTGACGCCGACGATCGTCGCCAGGAGGACCGCGACGAACACGACGATCAGGTGCTCGCCAGCGAGACCGAGGAGGCGACCGCCCTGCGCGGCGAGGTAGTCGAGCACGCTCACGCGGGCACCTCCGGCGCGTGCGACCCGCTCACCAACCCAAACGGCGTGCGCCCGTCCCAGCCCATCTGGAGCGAAAGCTCGCCGGCTGCTGCCTTGATCTCCTGGGCGGCGAAGTGCAACCGGCTCCCGAGGCGGAATTTCGGACCCGAGACGTTGAGTGCCGCCACGATGTCGCCGCGGAAGCCGCGAACCGGCGCCGACACTGCAACCAGGCCGGGCTCGAACTCTTCGTCCACGATCGCGTAGCCCACTCGCCGGGCGATGCGGATGTGCTCGTACAGCGCGTCGACGTCGCGCGGCGCGTCCGGGCCGCCCCCGCCGAAATCGACGCCGGCGAAGAATCGCGCGAGCTCGTCCCGGTCGAGCGCCAACAAGAG
>JBPCLD010000087.1:0-6425 GCA_051003655.1 Candidatus Limnocylindrales bacterium
TCGTCGTACTCGTCATCCGTGGCCGTGCCGTCGGTCGCGGCGGATTGATCGGGGATCGTCAGCAGTGCCCAGCACGCCGCAGGATCGCCGTCGAACGCGACGCCGCACGAACCCGGGTTGCAGATCAGCTTCCGGCCAAGCTCGCGCACGTCGGCCACGTGGGTGTGGCCGCAGACGATCACGCGTGCGTCAGTGCGCGTCGCCCGCTCCATCGTCACCGTTGGATCGAGATCCGTTCCCAGCCCGGCCGTCTGGCTCCCGGGCGAGCCGTGGCAGCTCAGGACCAAGAGCCCGTCCGCCCAAACGCGCCGCTCGGAGGGCAGGTGGCGCAGCCATTCCAGCTGGTCATCGGACAGCTGGTCGTGTGCCCACTCGGTGGCGGCGCGGAGACTGGCCGGAACATCATCGAACCGCGGGAACGCGGCGGCATAGTCGAAGTCGGCTACGGCGACGTCGGTGTTGCCCTGGATGATCTGCGCGCCCTCGCTCTCCAGCTTGCGCAGTCGGTCGACGACTTCCGCCGGCCGCGAGCCGAAGAACACGAGATCGCCGGCGACCAGTACCCGGTCGGGCTTGTGGCGCTTGATGTCCGTCAAGGCCGACTCCAGGGCCGCGAGGTTGCCGTGGATGTCGCCGAGCGCGGCCAGCCTCATGACCATCAGCCGAGCGCCCCGGCGTTGGGGATGATGAACGAGATCGTGGCCTCGCAGCACACGTCGCCGTCAATGCTTGCCACAGCGCGCCCGCGGCCGAAACGCTTGCCGAGCTTGTCCATCGTGACCTCGAGGGTCAGCCGGTCCCCAGGCTGCACAACCCGCTTGAAGCGGCATTCGTCGATGCCGGCGAAGAGGCCGATTCGGTCACCGAAACCCTCCTGCTGCGCGACATAGACGGCCATCGTCTGAGCCAGAGCCTCTACCTGGAGCACGCCGGGCATGACTGGCAGGCCGGGGAAGTGGCCCTGGAAGAACCACTCGCTCGAGGTGACTCCCTTCTCGCCGCGGATGTAGGAGCGCGCAGGGTCGTACTCGACGATCCTGTCAACCATCAGAACCGGCCAGCGATGGGGGATGAGCTTCTGGATCTGAACCGAATTCAGGACGACGCCTTCGCGGCTAAGTACGTCGGCAACGGCTTCCGTGGCGGCGTCAGTCAATCACCGGCTCCTCTTTCTGCACTGGCTCCCGCTTCGTGGCTCAAGCGGCCCGCGCCGCGGCAAGGAATGCACCGCTGCCCACGCGGTCGAGCAGGTTGGTCGTGAACTCTCCATCGAGAAACGTGCCGTGCGACAGCAGCGCCCGATGCAGCGGGACGTTGGTCACGATGCCGTCCACGACCAGCTCGTCCAGTGCTACTCGAGCGCGCGCGATTGCTGCGGCCCGGTCAGGGCCCCAGACGACGAGCTTGCCGAGCAGGGAATCGTAATACGGCGGGACCTCGTACCCGCTGTAGAGGTGGCTGTCCATGCGCACGCCGGGACCGCCCGGCGGCAGATAGCTCTCGACCACGCCGGACTGGGGCTGGAAGTCCTGCTCGGTGTCCTCGGCGTTGATGCGGAACTCGATTGCGTGACCGCGCATCACGACATCCTGCTGGCTGTAGCCGAGCGGTTCGCCGTACGCGATGCGAATCTGCTCGGCGACCAGATCCAGCCCGGACAGCATCTCGGTAACAGGGTGCTCGACCTGGATGCGGCAGTTGATCTCGATGAAGTAGTAGTTCCCGTCACGGTCGAGCAGGAACTCGAGAGTTCCCAGATTCTCGTAACCGGCGGCGATCACGGCGCGAATCGCACTGTCGGCGAGCGCCTCGCGCTGACCCTGGTCCAGTGCGGGACTGGGCGCCTCCTCGACGATCTTCTGGTGACGGCGCTGAACCGAGCAGTCGCGCTCGCCGATGTGCACGCCGTTGCCATAGCGATCGACGATTACCTGCACCTCGACATGACGGTTCTCCTCGAGCCACTTCTCGAGATAGAGCGAGTCGTCGCCGAAGGCAGCCAGCGCCTCCGATCTACAGACGGTGATCGCCTGCTGGAGCTCACGCGGTGATCGAACCATGCGCATGCCCTTGCCACCACCACCGGCCGACGGCTTGATCAGCACTGGGTAACTGATTCGCTCAGCTTCCGAGAGGGCCTGCGCGTCGTCGCGGAGCATGCCCGAGCCGGGTATGGTCGGCAGCCCGTGCCGGGCGAGGAGCGTGCGTGTCCCAGCCTTGGAGGCGAAGCGCTCGAGCACCTCGGGCGGTGGCCCGATGAAGGTCAGGCCATGGGCGCGCGTCATCTCGGCGAACGTGTCGTCCTCGGACAGGAAGCCGTAACCGGGATGGATGGCCTCGCAACCGGTAACCAGGGCAGCGGAGAGCAGCGAGGGAGCCGATAGGTAGCTGCGCCGAGACTCCGGCGGGCCGACGCAGATCGCTTCGTCGGCCAGCTGGACGGCGCGCGTATCGCGGTCGGCTTCGCTATAGGCGACCACGGCTCCGATACCCAATCGCTGGCAGGTGCGAACGATGCGCAGTGCGATCTCGCCACGGTTGGCGATCAGGACTTTGCTGAACATCAGCTGGAGGACCCCGGTTGTGCTGGATACAGGTTCGACCGGTCAGATGGCGAACCAGTCAACGTTAAGCGGGAGTCGTCGCCAACGAAGAACGCTCTTAGCGCTCGCCCACGCTCGCCATCACCGCTTCCCAGATCGAAACCACCGCGCCCGGGTCGAGTAAACCCGCTTAGCGTCGGCATCTCGAACAATTGACGGGTCGGCCGATAGCCAGAGACCATGCCAAGCCCACCGGCGCCGCGCGTTTTAATGTCCATCAGCAGGCGCCTCTTCGATGCGGGCGATGCGCTGGCCGTATTCGATTGCCTGGCCGGTTTCGACATCGAGCCCACGCACGACTCCATCGATGGGCGCCACGACCTCCTGTCGAACGCCAAGCACGTCGACGTGGCCGAGCACGTCGCGGCTGACGACCGTGGTGCCGTTCGACACGCCGTCACGGGCAGTGAAATAGCCGACTGCCGGCGAGGTTACCCTGCCGCGTGTCGTGTCCGGTCGTGCCGAGTGACCGCCTCGCGCGGTCGCCGAGGCCCGTTCCGAATGCGCACCAGTTGTCGCGCCTACGGTGCTCGTCCGTGGCCGTTCCATCGCAGGCCGGCCAGCTGCGTCGGCGCCATCGGCGGCCATAGCCACCGGTCGGCGAAGGCGAATCCTCCAGCCGTCCTCGCGAACTTCGAGCTCGCCCAGCTCGCTCCGTGTCATGCGCTCGATGAGCCGCGGCAGCGTGTCCGCGGCCAGCCGAGCGATCGTACGGGCGCCGTCATCCATCGGCGGTCGCTGTTCGTCTGCCAACGTCAAACGTCCTCTCGAAGCGGCAGCTCTGACTCGTCATCGACCGTCGGCAGTGGCCCTGCGCCGTCGCGCCCGCCGCCAACCAGCGCCGCTCGGCCGCTCTCGAGAAATTGCCTGATGCGCTCGGCCCATCCGCCGCGGTCGTGCCTCGTGTCAGTCGCCTGCGTCACCGTCACGAACTGGCCCATGCGCCGGTAGCGCGCGTAACGCGTCTCGAGCAGGACGCGGCGTTCACGCCCGGCGAGCGCGTCGAGGTGGTAGACGATACGAGCCCGCAGGTTGCGCGCGGTTTCCTGCGGATGCAGGTGAGCTCCACCTGCCGGTTCGGGCACCACCTCATCGATTACGCCCAGGGCGAGCTGCTCCACCGCCGTTATGCGCATGGCGACGGCAGCCTGCTGCGAGTAGTCAGGCGAGCGCCACAGGATGCTCGCCGCGCCCTCCGGGCTGATCACCGAGTAGATCGAGTTCTCCAGCGCGATCACAACATCGCCCACGGCCAGCGCCAATGCACCTCCAGAGCCGCCCTCGCCGGTGATCACCGTCACTATCGGCGTGCGCAGCCCAGACATGACCTGGATTGCCCGCGCGATTGCCTCGGCCACCCCGCGTTCCTCGGACGCTGGGCCGGGGAAGGCGCCGGGCGTGTCGATGAACGTCACGACCGGTAGCTGGAGTCGCTCGGCGAGACGGTACAGACGGATCGCCTTGCGGTAGCCCTCGGGATGGGGCATTCCGAAGTTGCGGCGGACGTTCTCGTTGACCTCGCTGCCCTTCTGGTGGCCGACGAAGACGGCGCGCCGGCCGTCGATCCGGCAGAAGCCGCCAACGATGGCGGCGTCGTCCCGGAAAAGGCGGTCGCAGTGGAGCTCGATCACGTCGGTGGCCATCTGTCGTATCAGCTCGAGAGTGTGTGGTCGGTTGACGTTGCGCGCCATCTGAACGCGCGCCCAGACGGCGTCGCGAAGCTCGTCCTGGTCCACGGGTGCGGGCGACTGGTCACCCACAGGCGTGGACTGCTCGACGGCCGCTGCCAGCTGGCCGCCCACCGGCACGCCCGCCAGCTGAGGCCCGGCGACCTGGTCAGCGACGTGCTCGGCCACGCCCTCAGCCACGGACTGACTCGGGAACGGCGCTCGAATCGCGTGGCTCACGCAGGTCACGTCCGGCGAGGGCCTCGAGGTAGCCTATGGAGCGCCCCAGCGGCGAGCTGCCATTGCCGCTCGCCTTGTCCGGTGCAGGCGCAGCGCGCAAGTAGCGCAGCAGCCCGACGATCGTCTCGCGAAGCTTCGGGCGGGGCACGACCATGTCGACGAACCCGTGCTCGAAGAGGAACTCGGCGCGCTGGAAGCCCTCTGGCAGCTCCTCGGAGATGGTTCCGGCCGCAACTCGCGCCCCGGCGAAGCCGATCAATGCTTTTGGCTCGGCGATGTTGACGTCGCCCAGGGCGGCAAACGAGGCAAACACACCGCCTGTGGTCGGGTCGGTCATCAGGCTGATGAAGGGAACTCCGCCTTCGGCCAGCCGCCCCAGCGCGGCGACGGTCTTGGCCAGCTGCATCAGCGAGAGCGTGCCTTCCTGCATCCGCGCCCCGCCCGAGGCCGAGACGATGATCAGTGGCAGTCGCTCAGCCAGCGCGTGCTCGGCCGCACGGGTGACCTTCTCGCCGACGACCGTACCCATCGAACCACCCATGAAGGCAAAGTCCATGACGCACGCCGCGACCTTCGTGCCCGAGATCGTGCCCGTGCCCCAGACCGCTGCATCGCGGACGCCGGTGCTCACCCGCGCGGCCTCCAGCCGCTCTGGGTATGGCTTCTGATCGACGAACACGAGCATGTCAACGGATTCAAGGCCGGCGTCCTGCTCGCGGAACGAGTCGCGGTCGAAGAGCTGTGTGATCCGCGCGTCGACTCGCAGCCGGAAATGATGGCCGCAACGCGGGCAGATGCGCTGGTTCTTGTCGAGCTGCTTGTTGTAGAGCATCTCCTGGCAGTCGGGGCAGCGCGTCCACAGGTCGGTCGGATGCGACTGGCGGCGGCCTACGAAGGGCAGCTTGATCGGCATCAGTTACGGCTCCGTCGCCAGGCGAACATCGCCGCGCCGGCGATAGAGAAACCTGACGCGAGCGCGCCGCCGACGAGCAGCTTCTTGTCGGGAATCCGGCCGCTCGGTCCACGCGTAGCGCGAATGACGGCGATCGGCACGATGCGTCCGGACGTTGCTCCGTTCGCACCAGTTTCGGACTGCCGGCGCAGCTGGTCGGCCAGCCATTGCTCGAACAGGAAGGAAGGGTGGAAGCGGGGCAGGCCCTTCTCGAGCACGAGGATCGCGTCCCGTACGCCCACCTGGCCGCCGAGCGGGCCACGGCTGGCGTCCCCCGCGACCGCCATCGGCAACCTTGAATGACCGGTGAGCAGGGCGTCGATGTACGCGTCGGCCTGAATGGCCGCGTCGTCAGTTTCTGGGAGCATCCGAGCCGCGTCCGAGTTGGCGTGCGACGGCCTGCAGCGCGCGATGGATCAGCACCCGCGTTGCTCCTTCCGACCGACCCAGCACCTCGCCGATCTCGCGCGTGCTCATCTCCTCTACGAAGCGCAACACCAGTGCCTGGCGACGCTCATCCGGCAGCTGGCCGATGGCCTGCCACGCCTGGTCGAGCTGATCGCGCTCGAGTGCCGCGGCCTGTACGTCGTCAGTCGACGCAATCTCGAGCGCCAGATCGAGCGGCGAATCGGGATGGCGACGAACGCGACGGCGTTCGTTAGACACGGCGTTGCGACAGATCTGGAACAGCCAGACACGGAAGCTGCTACCCGGTGGCTCGCTCTGCTCGCGGAAGCTGGGCAGGCCGGCGAGCGCACGCATGAAGACCTGCGCGGTCAAGTCCTCGGCGGCGTGCGGGTTACGAAGTTCGTAAAGCGCGAAGTTGTACACCTGGGCAACGTACTTCCGATAAAGCGCTTCGAATGCGCGCGGATCGCGCCGAGCCGCCTCTACGGCAGAGCGGTCGACGTCGAAGTTAACCAGGACCGACGCACGGTCCTTCCCTCTCCTCAACACCGGAGG
>JBPCLD010000088.1:0-3612 GCA_051003655.1 Candidatus Limnocylindrales bacterium
GGCTGGGCTCGGAGGGCCTGCTCGACTACTGAGCGGCCTGCTCCAGGTATCCGGTCAGCTCCACATACCCGTCGCCATCTAACGGTTCTCCCGCCCGCGTCGCCTCGACCAGTTGCGAGCCCTCCCAATAGACGACGCCGGTGGTCGGTCGCGTGTCGAGCTCCTGATCAAGCAGCGTGGGCGTCAGGTCGATCGTCAGGTCCTCCTCGGGCAAGGTGATGGTCCAACCAGAGGGATAGACGGCTCCCGTGCGCGTGCTTGTCCACGTGCTGCGCGAGTCAACGCTGAACTCCTCACGGGCCAGGTGCTCTACGGCACCGTCCGGGCGAACGAGCGTGCCGTACACGAGCGGATACGAGCCGTCGGTGTCTCTTACCAGGGACATCGTCAGGTCCGTGCCGTCGTCGAGGTTCACCGCGAACCAGTCCCAGCCGCCGCCGCCCACGGCGATGAAGTCACCCCACTGGTGGTCGAACCAAGCTGTTCCCTCAACGGTCACGCTCTCGCGGGAGAGGGCGAGCTGGCCACGCGCCGTCATGCGCGGCCACGAGTAGTAGTACGACCCGCCAGCCAGCCCAAAGTCGACCCAGCCGTCGCGGTCGTGCAGAACCGGTTCGGCGCGGACGGCATCCAGCTCGAGGAACAGGCCGAACTCGGATCCGACCGCTGCCGCATTGATCGTGTCGTGGCCGCTCAGGCCGCTCATCTGCCACGGCATCGAATCGCGGCGAACAGACGGCGGAGCGCTGGGTGTCAGGCCCGCGGCCGTGCCCAACAGATCACGCGGGCTGATCGACAATGCAAAGCCTTCGCTCGCTCCGAGGTCGACCTGTGGCCCTATCTCTGACCGCTGCTCGTACAGGAATCGGCCGCCTGCCTCGTCGGTCAGCGCGAGGTGCGATGCCCAGGTAACGGGGAATGAGCCGCGCTCGGCGCGGAAGATCACGAACTCGAAGCCGAATTTTCTTCCGTCGTCCGCCTGCAGGTGGCCGGTGTAATACCACCACTCGGTCAGTCGGTCGTGCGCCGCTTCGTCGCGCGGCAGCACCACGGGCTGCGGGTCGGGCGGGCGTGACACATGCGGGGAGGGCGTTGGCAGTGGCGGCGGGGGAATGGGCTCGTTGGCCAGGATGCGGCCCGACGCCGTGCAGCCGACCAGCACAAACACGGCGAGCATGGGCGGCAGGAGTCGGCGCAGTCGTTCCGGCATCCACCAGTTGCGATCGCCGAGCAGGCGCATCGTGGACGGCACGAGTAGCGCACGGACGATCGTGGCGTCCAGGGCGACCGCGATCGCGACGCCCAGGCCGAGTGCCTTGATCAGAACGATGTCGGCGAAAGCGAACGAACCAGCCACGACTACGACGATCAGAGCCGCCGACGTGACGATCCGCCCGCTGCGTTCCATGCCCCGAGCGACGGCCTCGCGGTTGTCTCCGGTCTTGTCGTAGACCTCCTTCATGCGCGACAGGAGGAAAACCTCGTAGTCCATGGACAGGCCGAAGAGGACGCCGAAGAGGATCACCGGCAGAGTGGTTTCGACGAACCCCAGCGGCTGGAATCCGAGCAGAGCCGACAGGTTCCCGTCCTGGAAGATCCACACCAGCGCGCCGAAGCTCGCGGTGATGGAGAGGCCGTTGACGATCAAGGCCTTCAGCGGCAGCACCACCGACCGCAGGAGCACGAACAGGACCAAATAGGTCGAGATCAAGATGAACGCCGCCGAGCGCGGGAAGTCGGCCCCGATCCGGTTGACGACATCACGAACCTCGGCCGCGCCACCACCGACGAGCACCGTGATTCCCAAAGGCGGCGCAAGCGTCGACGCCTGGTCGCGCATCTCGGCAACGAGCGCTTGGGCCTCGGCCCGGTTGGGCCCGTACGGCGTGAAGACCGTGAACATGGTGAGGTCGTCTCGAGTTGTGCGGGCCAGGGTGTCTGCCACGAAGCGATCAGCAGGCCCGCCGGGCGCGGCATAGAGAAGCTGGTACTGGTCGAGGCCCAGGCGGGGGTCGACGCCAACGATACCTTCAACACGCGTCACCCGTGGGTCGTTCGTCAGACGACGGGAGTAGTCGTACAACGCCGCGACGTTGTCCGGCCGCGTGGCCGGCCCGTTCGTCCGCACTGCGAGCAGGAGTGGCGCGAACTCGCCCTCGCCGAACTCTCTGACGAGGAGGTCATACGCCTGGCGTGAGGGCACCCCGGGCGGCAGGATCGAGGCGTCCGGCGCGTTGAAACGGACGTGGATGAAAGGCGAGCCGAGGACCAACAGCAGCAGGAGGGTCGGCACGAAGAACAGCAGCGGCCTGTCCATGACCCGTCGGGCGAGACGGGCCCACGCGCCATCGGCGGACACGCCGGGGAGAGGAGTCGGCGATCCTGTCCGGCGCCTGAGCCGGTCGCGCAGACGGACCGGCCCGGCGTCGATGCGCGGTCCGAGGACGGCCAGCCCAGCAGGAAGGAGGGTCACTGCCGCAGCGACCGCCAGCCCGACCACCGCGGCGCCGGCGATGCCGACCGACCGCAGGACCATGAACTCGAACAGGATCAGCCCGATCAGGCCCAGCAGGACTGTCAGCCCGCTGAAAAAGACGGCCCTCCCCGCCGTCGCAACCGTTGCGGCAACGGCATTGTTGACGTTCTGCTGATCGATCTGGCCGTCTGCCCCTCGGCCGCCACCGCGGTCGCGCAGCTCCTCGCGGAACCGACTCGTCAGCAGCAGGGCATAGTCGACACCCAAGCCGAGGCCGAGCAGCGTTGCGAGGTTGAGAACGAAGATGCTGAGTGGCGTTTGCTCGGCGACGAAGAAGAGCGCGCCGAGGGCGACGATGACGGCCGAGCCGCCGATCACGATCGGCACGCCGGCGGCGACCACGCTGCCGAACACCAGCAGCAGAGCAAGAGCTGCGAGAGGTAGCGAGATGACCTCGCTACGCTGGAGGTCATGCTCGGAGAGCACCTGGATGTCGCCGTAGAACGCGGGACCGCCGGCCAGGTAGATCTGCAGCCCCGGCACCTGGGTGATCGCCTCGCGCACCGGCTCGAGCGCCAGCGGCGAGTCGTCGGGCGGCAGGTCTAGCGCGACGATCTCGTAGACGGTCTTTCGGTCAGCACTGATCTGGCGAGGCGCCAGTTGGTGGGTCAGCAGGCCCGCCACGTGATCGGCGGTCGGTACGCGAGCGAGAGCCTGAGCGGCCGCGGTCTCGAACGCGGGCTCGCCGGCGCGGGCATCGGTCTGGCTCTCGATCAGGATGACCATCGCCGATGGCGGGACGTTGAGCTGTGTCTCGAGAACCTGCCGCGCGCGCGAAGCCTCGAGATCGTTGAGCGAGAAACCACCGGAGCGGAGCACGGCTGGCAGTCGTGGTGCAAACGGGACGGCCACTGCCAGCAGGACAATCCAGGCCGCTATGACGGCCCACCTGTGGCGCGCGCAGAAAAGGCCGAGACGATGGAAGAGGCTCACCGATTCCAGTTTCGCTGCTGTGTGGCTCAGCTGTCCGAGTTGCAGACCGTTCCGTCGGCCGGTGTCGCCAAGGTAAGCAGGTATGCCCGGGTGATGCGTCGCACGCAATCGCTGAACGGCTGGCTCGTATGGCCGTCGCCTTC
>JBPCLD010000089.1:0-5618 GCA_051003655.1 Candidatus Limnocylindrales bacterium
GGCCTGCGTGGCCGCTTCGGGGTCTATATGCCGCCACTGATTGAGGCACTCGGTCTGGCCGAGGTCACTCACGACGCCAAGAACAATCGCATGCGCGCGATCTAGTTCGCGCCCAGTGCTTCAGCCAGCGGGCGGAGGGTCTGCGGGGGGCTCGGTAGGCGTCGGGGTCGGCTCGGGCTCAGGTGTCGGGGTCGGCTCGGCGGTCGCTGTTGGCGTCGGCTTCGGCGTCCTGCTCGGCTTGGGGGTCGGCTCGCCCGTCGGCGGAGGCGTCGGGTCCGGATCGGGCGTCGGGTCCGGGCGCGGTGCACCTGGGTACTGCTCGGGGAGGATCTGGGTTCCGGCCGGCGGATCCCACAGGTAGCGGCCGACCAAGGTGATCGCGTCAAGTTTCTTGTAGCGCGACTGGAAGGTGTTCTGGTGAAGGATGCTGCCCTGCGCGTCGCGGACGGTGCGCGTCACCGTTGACTCGAAAGCGTCGTAACGGTCCTGCTTCTTCTTGCGGACCCCGGGTGCCACCTCATCCGAATACTCGAGCAGGTTGCCGCCCTCGACGATGTTCTCGACCACCGGATCTGACAGCTCAACGGTGCGGCCATCGTCGATGCCCCACACCTCGAAGGTGACTTTGCCCTGGTCGTTGATGCCCTTGATCAGCACCGGGTAGCCCGTGTCATTGGTGAAGGCCATCGTGCGGCGCTGGCCGCCCGACTCGTAGACGGTCGCGTCGAGGCCGACCGGGTAGCGGCTGATGTAGATGCTGTGGTTGCCGCGCGCGTCGATCTGGAACCCGGCGCGCATTACGGCGTTGAACAGCGTCGTCGACGAGGAGCACATGCCCCCACCAATGGCGCCGTCCTCGCGGACCTGGCCATGGATAAGGACGCCGCCTTCGACGTACGGCGGGCTCGTCACCGGCCCGATGGCGGTGATGTAGTCGAAACGTTCGCCGGGCTGGACGACCTGGCCGTCGATGGCTGCGGTCGGAAGCTCGATGTTCACGCCGAAGCCATTCGAAGCCTGGGGGATGTAGTTCGTGGTCCAGGTGCCCAGCAACGTGACGCGTGAGGCGAGTGCCTGTGCCTGTGCCGTCGTGAACTCGGGCTCAACCGGCACCAGGGCCAGGCTCACGCTCGAAGGCGACTCCCCATTCGCGCGCGCCTGGAGCGCCGAAAGCACGGTGGCGGATGTAGCTTCAAGATCGAGTGCCCGGCCCAGCGCGCTCGGGATGACAGTAACGTCGCCGCCATTGAAACCGAACGTCGCGTTGGTCGCCGCGATATCGGTTTCCAGGGCGTAGGTCCCAAGGAATTGGGCGATTGGTTCGGCGGCGATGGACAGCTGCCACTCGCCGAGCGAGACCTCATTTAGGTAAACCCAGCCACGCAGGATGTCGGAGTCGATCAATGTGGAGAGGTCAGCGCCAGCGAGGCCTATATCCGAGGCGACGACACCCTCGGCGCGGTCAGCCGCGGCCTGAGCCTCCTCCGTGGTCACCGCCGGCACAACGGGTCTGCCCTGGACAGTGATCTGGGTGCTCTGCGGGGAGAGGTTGTCGACTGCGGCCATCGCGGCAGCAACGACCTGCTGCAGGTCGACGGCTGTGCCCGCAGACGACGGCGTGACGATGTAATGGCCGTTCTGCCGCGCGATCGTGGCGTCGACGGGCGCGACCTCCGCCGACGTCGCCATTGCGGCAAGGCGCGTCGACAGCTCGTCACTGTTGAACACCATCTGCGGCGCGACCGAGATGCCGCTCAGCAAGATTGCCATCTGCTCGCGGAGCTGGTCGATGAGATTACTGCCGCGACCGAGCCCGAAGGCCTGCGTGAGCATGAAGTCGAGGTCGTAGTCGCGCTCGATGTCGGAATAGGCGATGGAGTCCTGCTGCCCAGCAAGGTCCACGGTCAAGGTGCCGTTGGAAAGACTCGGCAGGCTCGTGCGCAGCTTCGCCTCCGCCGCGTTACGGGTCAGGCCAGCCAGTTCGACACCGGCGACGTCTACTCCGGGGAGAACGCGCCCATCGTTCATGCGCGCGTATCCGACGGCGAACGCAGCGCTGAAAACGATGATCCCGGCCAGCGTCAACGTGAACCAGAAGGCCAAGCGGTTCCATGCAAAGCGCGGAACAGCCGCGTACGTCGTGGGGAAAGGATCAGTTCGGGAAGTCATCGTCCTCGAATGCTAGCGAAAGGAAAGTGCTGCTGTGGTGACCCGAAGGTCGTGTTCCAGTTCATTACTGTCAGCAGGTTGGCGTATTCGCCTCGACCGTTAGAGAGACGGATCACCTGTCACAAGCGTGACACAGATCGGTCAGACCTGCCGACGCAGCAGCACCACTCGGCGGTGCGGCTCCTCCCCAATGGACTGGGTCGCGACGTCGGCGTGGTCACGCAGCGCGAGGTGGATCCAGCGTCGCTCGAGCGCGGGCATGGGCTCCAGCTGGAGCATCTTGCCGCTCTCCTTGACCCGATCGGCCGCTCGCATCGCGATCTCACGCAGCTGCCGCTCGCGACGGCCGCGATAGTCCTCGACGTCGACGAGCACGCGCGTCCACTCACCCAGACGACGCGAAAGCATCAGGTTGACCAGGTGCTGCAGGGCCGAAAGTCGCTCGCCCTTGCGCCCAATCAGCGCACCGAGCGATTCCTTCTCATGCTCCTGGCCGCGCACGTCGAGCTTGGACGTGTCTCCGGTTTCGACGCTGACCTCTGCCTCGAGGCCCATGTGCTGGAGCAGCTCCTGGAGGATCTCGCGGCCGGCGGCAAGGGCCTCCGGGCTCGCTTCGGCGGCCTGGATCTCCTCGCGCTCGACCGACAGCCGAGCTCGGCTCGCCCGCACCTCTTCCTGCTCGCCGGCTGAAAGCTGTGCGCCCGATCGATCGCGGCCGGGTTCGCGGTCGCGGCCAAAGTCGCGCCGGGGTCGGTCTCCGCGGCCGCGGTCACGTTCATCGCGGTCGGCGCGACCGAAGCCGCCACGACCACCCTCTTCGCGTACAGGGCTGGCAGACTCGCCGCCCTCAACGTCCACATTGGCGCCCGCACTCGCATCCACCGTAGTGCCGTACAGGGGCCCGTCGCTCTCAGGTACCGGGCTGCGGTCATCACGGCGCGGCGCGGCGCGGTCGCCTCGGCCGCGATCGCGGTCTCGTCCGCCCCCGGCTCCGCGACCAAAGCTCCCTCGATCTCGGTCGCGACTGCCGCGATCACGGTCGCCGCGGTCGCTTCGGTCGCCGAAGCTCTCGCGCGGCGGTGGCGGCGGGAGCGGTGTCTGTGCAGCGGCCTCGCGTCGCGGCGCTGCACCACCAAGCGCGGAACGTGGCGCAGCGATGATTCGAGCGGGTTCCGCCCCCATGCCCAACACACCGCGGCTGCCCGGGGTGAGGATCTCGAAATCGAGGTCGTCAAGCCCCACGTCGAACGATTCGCGCGCCAAACGCAGCGCCTCTTCGACGGTCTTGCCTGTGAACTCCTGGTACTCGCTCATCGCCGTCTCCCTCGCCGGCTGGTGCGCCCTCTCTGGCGACCCGGCTTTATCGTGCCCGCCGCTCGGTCAGTTGCGCTGCGACTGGGCTCTTCGTTTTGGCGGCTGTCGCCGCTCGTTGCGCGTGGCTTGGCTACCGGTGCTTCCACCGCGAATCGTGGCTTGTGATCCTTGGCAAACCCCGGGGTCCAGCCGAAGAGCGGGAAGAGCGATCCCCAGCCGACGATCAGGTATTGCTGAACGATCGAGTACGCCGTGAATACGATCCAGTACAGGAACAGGCCTGCCGGTAGGAACGAACCATAGATGATCGAGAACAAAGGCAGGATCATGAAGATTCGCTGCTGTGCTCGCGCCTGTGGATCCGTCGTCGGCGGAGTCATCATTCGGGTCTGGATCAGCTGAAGGGCGGCCGCGATCAGGGCCAGCCCGCTTACGCCGAATGCGATGACCGGGATCCTGAAGAGGATCTCCGGCACGTGCGCATCGAGCCCGAGCAGCCACGGGATCCTCGGATCAATGCACGGCTCGAGCGTCCCAGGGTTCTGGCACGCGACGTCGAGCACTGGCTGACCCAGGAACTGGAGGGCCGAGCTGATGTCCGGTGCGGCCAACCCCTGGCTGATGACCGAGTAGATCGGGATCAGCAGGAATAGCTGGAGGAACGCGGGCAGGCATCCCGAGCCGAGGCTCACGCCGCGTTCTTTGTAGAGACGCATGGTCTCTTCGCTGATCTTGGCTCGGTTGCCCTTGAACTTCTGTTGGATCGCCCGGACCTCGGGCTGGATCAGCTGCATGCGACGCTGCGACACGATCTGCGCGCGGAAGAGCGGGATGAGGAGCGTCTTGATGAGCAGGGTCAGCAGGATGATCGCGATGCCAACGTCGCCGAAGATCGAATAGAAGATGGCCAGCAACAGGAACATCGTCTGGAAGATCGGGTTGAACAGGAAGGCGAGGAGATCGACCGGATTTCCAGAGAGCACGGCTGGACAAAGTGCAGGGCCGGGAACAGGCGTGGCCGCGGGGACGGGTGCGCTCGGGTCGGGCGTGATCAGTGGGTCGGGCGACGGCGTCGGTGTTGGGGTCGGCGTCGGGGCCGGGAGCGGGCAGGGTGCCGTGCTTGCTGCCGGGGTCGGATTGGCAGACGCAGCGGCAGACGCAGCCGGCGTAGGAGCCGCTGACGCGGCCGGAGACCCGGATGCGTCTGGACTAGCCCCCATCGCCGGAAGGGCACTCAGGAGCACAAACACCGCAATCATGGCGAGCACGATGCCCGCCACACGGTGAACGCCGGGTCGCTGCGGCGATACGGTCGGACGCATTGAATCAGCGGACAGGGTCATACCCTCCTGGATGCCATGGATGGCAGCGGGCGATGCGCTTGGCGCCCATCCAGCTGCCTTTGGTGAGCCCGTAGCGATCGATGGCCTGCTCGGCGTAGCGCGAGCAGCTCGGCTCGTAACGGCAGCTCGAGGGCAGCCAGAAGAAAACGGCTTGGTAGAGATGAATGAGGCCGATTCCGATTCGCTTCAATTGGTCCCTGTCGTCTTCGTGCTGAGCAAGTCAGCTGAGCTCATCAGCCGCCGTAGAGCCTCGTCGAGTTCTGCCGGGGACGCTTGAGCGGCTGCTGGTCGCGCGACCAGCAGGATGTCCCAGCCGGGCTGCACCTGGCCTTCCAATCGGCGCAGGATGGTCCGTAGTCGCCGGCGAACAGTGTTGCGTACAACTGCGTTGCCGACGCGGCGCCCGGTGGAGATCCCGTACCGAACACGGTCGAGCTCGTTCCTCCGGTAGCGCATCAGAAGGGTTGGGTGAGCCCGCGAGTGGCTCTGCCCCTGGATCTGCTTGAAGTCGCCAACCGAGCGGAGCATCTCTGGTGCGCCCATGCGCGCCGATCCCCGCCGATCAGACGGTCAGCTTCTGGCGGCCCTTCTGTCGACGCGAACGCAGCACCTGCCGCCCCGCCTTGGTGGTCATTCGCGCTCGGAAGCCGTGTTCCTTTGCGCGGTGCCGTTTCTTGGGCTGAAATGTCTGCTTGGTCATTACTCCAAAGGCTCCCTGGCGCTAGGCGGTCAGGACGGTCGACCACCGACCGATCTGGAAGAGAGATGGAACCGCGGTCCCTCTCGGTGCAG